>DASWNS010000384.1:0-6807 GCA_036399115.1 Pyrinomonadaceae bacterium
GGCGTGATGTTCCAGTTCGACATGAAGATCAACAAGGCCGGTTGGCACTTCCCGCAGTCGCGCATCGAGTCGCTGTGGGAAGACTGGAAGCCGACTATCACCGGCATGCGTGCGCCCGAACCACTCTTCTTCCGCGCCAACTCCAACGATTGCGTCACGTTCCACCACGCCAACCTGATCCCGAAAGTCTACGTCCAGGATGACTTTCAGGTGCGCACGCCGACCGACGTGGTCGGCCAGCACATACACCTCGTCAAGTTCGACGTGATGGCTTCGGACGGCGCGGGCAACGGCTGGAATTATGAGGACGGCACGTTCGGCCCGCAGGAGGTCGAGCACCGCATCAAACACATCAACGAGGTCGGCGGCATCTTCGTGTCCAAAGACTCCATTTACTCTTCGCGGCAACGCTTACTGGAAATACAGAAGCACCCCTCCTTCGACGCGGCGACGCAGGTGACCTTCCAACGCTGGTTCGTGGACGACGTGAGAGATCGCGACGGCAACGACCGCACTCTGCGCACCGTCTTCACGCACGATCACTTTGGTCCTTCGACGCACCAGCAGACGGGGCTGTACGCCGGGCTTGTCGTCGAGCCGAAAGGTTCGATCTGGCGTCAGAACGAATCGCCCGGCGCACTCCTGGGCGGCGCGGGTCCCATTAGACTGCGCGACGACGGCGGCCCCACCAGTTTTGCAGCCGTCATCATTCCGCCCGACCAGACGCAAAGTTATCGAGAGTTCCTGCTGGAGTATCAGGACTTCCACCTCGCCTACGAGGCGGGCGGCGGCGGCACGGCGGAGAACCCGGTTCCCGATCCGGCGCGCGCCATCAACCCGCCCGGCAGAAACGAAATACCTCTGCCGCGCATGATCATGGGTGGCCCGCCCTTCGGCCCCGAGACGGCTCTCTTGAAACCGCCGGTCGATGGCAAATGCCCCGACGGCGAACCCGCGCCCTGCCCGGAGATCGTCTCGGCTGACGACCCCGGCACCTTCACCGTCAACTATCGCAACGAGCCGATCGCATTGCGCGTGCGCGACCCGCGTACCAACACGCAGGCTCCCGGCGATTTTGGCGATCTCTCGCTGGCCTACGCGAGTATCAAGCGGCTCGACCGCCGTTTGAACACCGCCGGACCATACCCGCCGCTCACGCCCGGCATGAGCATCTATGATCCGTTCACGCCGCTCCTGCGCGCCAACGAAAACGACCGCGTGCAGGTTCGCATCCTCGTGGGCGCGCACGAGGAAGGGCACAACTTTACGATTCACGGCGTGAAGTGGTTGTTCGAACCGTCCGACCCCGATTCGGGCTGGCGCAACTCGCAGATGACCGGCATCTCCGAGAAGTTCGACTTTATTCTCGCCGGACGCCCGCCCGAAGGGCCTCCCGGCAGCGAGTTTCGCGCAGACTATCTCTACAAACCGGGCGCAGCCGTAGACGATCAATGGAACGGCCTGTGGGGCATCATGCGCGTCTACAAGGCCGGTGCGGCGGCGCGGACTAACACTGAAACCGACTCGCCGGAGATGCCGCAGGGCGACGTGCCGCCGTTCGAGTTGCCGAGTAATCCGGCCTTCAGAACCTCGACCGACTCGACGAGCCAGCCAGACCAGGCGACCATCGCGGAGGAAGAAGCAGAGTTTGTCGGCCCCTGCCCGCGCCGCGCGCGCCCGCTGCACTACAACGTGGCGGCCTATCTGGCGCGCGACATCCTGCCGGAGCGGCGTCTGGAGTTTAACGGGCAGAACGGCTACACCTTCACCGTCACAAACAATACCAACGACCCGGACGACCCTTCGGCGGGCGACACCGAGACGGGGCCTTTGAACGACCCGACCGCCATCCTCTTCGTGGATCAGGACAACGACATAGACCCGGAGACGAAGATGTACAAGCGCAAGCGCGTCGAGCCGCTGCTGCTGCGCGCCAACGCGGGCGACTGCATCACCGTCACGCTCACCAACAACCTGCCGCTGGAGCCGGTTGATCTGCCCGGCTATAACACGATGCCGATGATCGTGGATTACTTCAACGCCAATCAGGTCGTGCCTTCGCGTCGCGTTGGCCTCCACCCGCAGTTGGTGCATTACGACGTGACGACGAGCGACGGCATGAACGTCGGCCTCAACCCGATCCAGACGGTCAGCCCCGGCGAGAGCCGCACTTACACGTGGTACGCGGGGGATGTCGGCGTGGAGTTGAGCACGAATAGATGGTATGGCAAGCCCGTCGAGTTCGGGGCGACGAATCTCGTCTCGTCCGATCCGATCAAGCACTCGAACAAGAGCGCCATCGGCTCGCTCATCATCGAGCCGTACGGCAGCAGTTGGGCGGTTGACGAGGATTCGACGCACTCGGCCATGATCTACAGGCCGGTCGATATCTGGAATGCACCCTGCGCGGGTTGCCCGACTCAGGTGGACGGTTTCCGCGAGTTCGTTCTGCAATTCCAGAACGACCTCAACATGCGTTTTGACAGTGGCCGCCCCGTCCCGAATCTGGCGGAAGGCGAAGACCCGGAAGACTCCGCACAGAAAGCGATCAACTATCGCACGGAGCCTTTCTGGACGCGCCTCTGCTACTGGCCTGCGCTGCCTTTGACCGGCAACGACCAGCCGATCCCTGCGCGACAGTGCCCCGCGTCGGACGCGAAACAGACGCGCGCGCTCGACATGACCAACTCGCTCCACAACCAGCAGATCGGCGGCCTCGATCCGGTCACTCCGATCTTCACCGCCGACGCCGGACAACCCGTGCGCTTCCGCGTGCTCCATTCGGGCGGGCACGCGCGCAACAACGTCTTCATGGTACACGGCCATCTCTGGCAGGAGATGCCCTATCAGGACGGTTCGAACTCAAGCGTCATCGGCTTCAAGCAAGACTCGCCGTGGCACGGCTCGCAGTGGGGACACGGCCCCTCGAACCACTTCGACGTGGTGCTTGAATCCGCCGGGGGAGCGTTCGGGGTGCAGGGCGATTACCTGTATCGCACGTTCCAGTCGTGGCAGTTCGACGGCGGCATCTGGGGACTCTTCCGCGTCGAGAGACGTGTGTACGACCAGCCCGTTGACGAGATTTACTACTGAGCCATCGGTTGTCCTCACCCGTAGAGAGCCGCACGCGAAACCGTGCGGCTCTCTTCCTCAAATTTAAGCCGCGCCCGTTTCACGACGCGCGCACGCGCCGCACCCGATAAGGCGGCGCGAAAAAAAGTCGCCGTCGGCCACTACGGTTCCGGCGACACAGATGAACAGTTCGATGAAAGAGAGATGAAAAGAGATGAACCAGCCATCTCCGGCCTCCGCTTCATCCTGCGCGCCGTTTGAGACTCCCGATCTCATGCTCGCCAGTTTCCTGCGCTGCCGCAGCTTCCGGATCGAAGCCATCAAACGTCAAAACGGCAGGACTCTCTTCGTCTTCGACGACTCGCCGCACCTGCGATAAACTCTGCTCGACTATGCCAACGACGGCGCGGTCGCCGTGCGCTCCTTCTGCTCGACCATGAGAGACTTGAAGGCGATCACGCGCTGACACCTGCTCGCAGGCGTCCGGTGCGCGGGCACGAAATCTCCGAAGGCGTTACGGCGCGCACCAACTTCAACTCCACGCGCGTCGCGCCAGGAAGCGATAAAAGATCATGTTGACCAACACACACTGGATTAGACGCACGCTCGGAACTAAACACACGTTCGGAACTAAACGCACGTTCGGGATTAGACGCGCGCTTGCCTCCGCCCTCCTGCTCGCCGCTTTCGCCAGCGCGCACGCGGCGCAGCCGCAACCGCAGAAGCCTTCGCCCCAAACGGCGCAGGCGCCGCAGCCCGGCGTGCAAACGAAGGCGAGCGCGCCCGCCACGGTTGTCGCCTCGAACGCGCCGCAGAAGATCACGCACGAAGGCGTGGAGATCGAGTTTTCGATTGAGCCGTCCACGAAGTCCGAAGGGCTGGTCGAAGGCAAGGATGCGAACGTGCGTTTCACCATCCGCGACACGACGACGAAGCAGCCCTTGACCAATCTCCGACCGGCGGCGTGGATCGATGCGCGAAAGGCGGGAACGACGGCCACCGACCCGAAAGCCTGCCGCGAGAAGGTGCAAGCCTTCCTCCAATCGCAACTCACGCAACGCCCCGACATCGATCTCAATTCCTACATCATCCTCGCGCTCAACGAGGAGGCCAACATCTCCGTCATAGACCCCCTGCTCGGCTTCGGGACGACCAAGCTCCGCACGCTCGTCTTTCTCAAAAGCCCCGGTGAAGATTGGGTGATGAGCGCAGACCGCAAACGCCTCTACGTCTCGATGCCGCTCGTCAATCAAGTCGCCGTCGTTGACACGGGGAGTTGGAAAGTTCTCTCGAACATAGACACGGGCGCCAGACCCGTGCGCGTGCGACTGCAAGGCGACGGAAAATATTTATGGGTGGCGAACGACGGGCTGGGCGACGCGCCGGGCGGCGTCACCGTCATCGATACGGCGACGGGGAAAGTTGCCGCCGCGCAGATCGACACAGGGGCGGGGCATCACGAGATCGCTTTCAGCGCAGACGACCGTTTCGCCTTCGTCAGCAACAGACTCGACGGCACGCTCTCCGTGATCGATGTCGCGCGGCTCGCCAAGATCAAAGACCTCAAGACGGGCGCGCAGCCCGCCTCGCTCGCCTTCTCGCCTGCGGGTCGCGCCATCTACGTCGCACACGAAGGCGACGGCAGCATCGTCTCCGTAGACGCCGTGCGCCATGAGATTCTGGCGCGCGTGCAGGCCAAGGCCGGACTCGTCGCGCTGCGTTTCGCGCCCGACGGGCGGCACGGCTTCGTCGTCAATCAAAAAGAGAACGCCGTGCATATCTTCGACGCTTCGACGAATCGCCTGCTGCATACCGTGACGGTCGGCAAGTCGCCCGATCAGGTGGCCTTCACGAAACAGTTCGCCTACGTGCGCTCGCTCGGCCACGAACAGGTTTCGATGATCAATTTGTCGCATCTCCAGAAGGGAAGCATCAGCGAATCGTCGGTGGCGCGTTTCTCCGGCGGGCAAAAGCCGCCCGCGCAGGCCACGAGTCGTTCGACGGCGGAGGCGGTCGTCCCTTCGGCGGAAGACGGCTCGGTGCTCGTCGCCAATCCGGCGGACAGGATGATCTATTACTATCAGGAAGGCATGGCCGCGCCGATGGGAAGTTTTACGAACTACAAACGCGAGCCGCGTTCGCTCCTCATCTGGGACGCGTCGCTGCGTGAAACCGCGCCCGGCGTCTATTCCACCAAAGCGCAACTCACGGGGCAGGGCAACTACGACGTGGCCTTCCTGCTCGATTCGCCGCGCGTCGTCAATTGCTTCGAGATGTCGGTTAAGGAGAACCCCGAATTCGAGAAGAAGCGCGGCCTCGCCATCAGCATCGAGCCGCTCTTGAAAGATCGCAATCTGAGGACGGGCGAGAACGTGCAGCTTCGTTTCAAAGTGATAGACACAACGACGGGTCAACCGAAGACGGACTTGAAAGACATGGGCGTGCTCACGTTTCTCTCGCCCGGCATCTGGCAGCAACGCCACTGGGCGAAGTCAATCGGCGAAGGCGTCTATGAAGTCAACTTTGTGCCGCCGCAATCGGGCGTCTATTATGTCTTCTTCCAGTGCCCTTCGCTCGGCATTCAGTATCGCCAGTTGCCGCGCCTGATTCTCAACGCGGAGGCAGCCGCGACGGTGACCAGGCAGCCCGCGCCCTGAGCCGCAGCGCGCACGTCAAACAGAAATATTTTCCGAAAGGTGAGAACTACCATGACGAACCCGCACGCAAGCCAGCGACACCAGCGCGCGTCTCTTAAACTCTGCCGCATCGTGACGCTCATCATCGTCGCGCTCTGTTGCCACGCGCTCGACGCGGCGGCGCAGACGAGCGGCGCGAAGCCCACGCCGCAACCGACCGCGCAGCCGACCGTGCAGCAACCCGTGCAGCCGAAGGCGCAGCAACCCGCCGCGCCGCCCGCCGCAGCGAGGCCAGACCCGGCGACTGCCGCGCAGATGCGCGCGACGGCGCAAAAGTATTTCACGGATGTCGAACTCATCAATCAGAACGGCGAGCGGATGCGTCTCTATAGCGACGTGCTCAAGGATCGCGTGGTCGTCATCAACGCCTTCTTCGCCACCTGTCAGGGCAGTTGCCTGCCGATGAACCGCAATCTGGAAAAGGTGCAGGCGGCCTTCAAGGAGCGCGTGGGCAAAGACCTCTACATCGTCTCCATCAGCGTTGACCCGACCGTGGACACGCCCGCGCTCTTGAAAGATTACGCGAAGAAGTTGAACGCCACGCCCGGCAGGCTGTTTCTCACGGGAGAGAAAGCGAATGTCGATCTCGCGCTCCGCAAGCTGGGGCAGTACGTGAAGCAGCGCGAGCAGCACACGAACATCTTCATCATCGGCAACGAGCGCACCGGCCTCTGGAAGAAAGCCTTCGGCCTCGCGCAACCGGAGGAGTTGATCAAGGTCGTCGAAAGCGTGCTCAACGACGCGCCGCCTCCGACCGGCGGCGATAAATAATGCGCAGAAACTTCAGACGCCAACTTCGCGCGCTCGCCGCGTCTCTCTTCGTCGCGCTCGCCGCCTTCGTCTATCTCTCGCTTCCGCGCGCGGCGGCGCAGACAAACGCCAGCCCGCCCGCTTCAACGTCACAAGCGGCGTCGTCAAACTCGCACGCTGCGGTCGGCGGCGCGTTGACGCCGGAGGAGCGGCGCGGCAAACAAATTTACCTGCGGGGCACGAGCGCGTCCGGCAGGGAGATCATGGCCTATCTCGGCGAAGCGTCGCT
>DASWNS010000385.1:0-2142 GCA_036399115.1 Pyrinomonadaceae bacterium
CGGCGGCGTAAGGCGTGCCGCTGCCGAGCACTCCGCCGTCGCTCGTCAGAATGGTATCGCTCATGATCACGCCGTCGCTCAGGAGATTCGGATTTCGCAGCGGCACGGTGTCGCTCATGATCACGCCGTCACTCATGATGACGCCGTCGCTCATGATCACGCCGAGGTCGTAGATGCGTTGGTAATCGGTGATGAGATCAGTTCCGGTCGCAAAAGTGTAGTTGAGGACGACGCCCTGCGCCCAGTTGAAAGTGTGCCCGGCGATGGTCGTGCGCGGAGCCGGAGCCGCGCCGGTGAGCAGAGGCGTGCCGAGCGGCGTGCTGCTCGTTAAATCACGGCGCACGAGTTTGGCGAGCCTGACCGCGCCTTCGATGTTGAGTTGGCCTGCGCCCTGTTCGAGCATGTTGAAGCCCGCGAGCGGCTGCGCCGTGTACATCAGGATCGCTTTGATCATGTTGGGCGTGAGTCGCGGGTTGACTTGCAGGAGCAGCGCGGCGGCACCCGCCACCTGCGGCGCGGCCATCGAAGTGCCGCTCATAAACATCATCGCGCGGCTGTCGTCGGTGCTCACGTTCGCTTCCATCTGCGGCTGCTGCGTGATGAGGAAATTTTTCGCGCCGCAGTCGTCACGACTCGTGGGACACTCCCCTTCCGATTGTGCGCCGACCAACTTGTTGCCGGGGGCGACCAGTTCCGGCTTGATCAAATTGTCGTAGCGGCGCGCGCTCGATTCGTCAATGTAGCTCCCCCGCGTGGGTCCACGCGAACTGTAGGTAGCAACCACGTCGTCGGCGCGTTCGTTTGTGCCGAAGGTGTTGGTGGCACCAACCGTAATGGCCGAAGGTTCGATTCCCGGCGAGTGAATCTGCCCGTAAACTTTCTGCCCGTCATCCGACTTGCCATTGTTCCCTGCCGCCGCCACCACCACGATTCCCGCATCCACCAGACGACGCACCGCAAGGCAGACCGGATCGTGGCGGTAAGAATCGATGGCGGGCATGCCGAGGCTCATGTTGACGACGCGTATGTTGTAGGCCGCGCGATTAGCCCGCACCCATTCGAGCGCAAGCAGGACGGACGAAACCGTGCCCCGCCCTTCGTTGTCCAGCACGCGCAGGTTGATGATGTTGGCGTTCGGCGCGATGCCGACGTAGTTGGCGTTGGCGATGCGCCCGTTGCCGCCCGCGAGCGAGGCGACGTGTGTGCCGTGGCCGTACTGGTCGTCAGAGTTGCCGTAGCTGACGAAATCTTTTTCGGCCACGATGCGCACGTCGCTGTCGTCCGTGCGCCCGTCACGAAAAGATTTGTGGCTGCGCTCGATGCCTGAATCGAGGACGGCGATGCCGATGCCCGTGCCGTCGAGTCCGCCGGTCGCTTGCGCGCGCACGAGGTCTGCGCCGGTCGTCGTGGAGACGTGGCCGAGCGTGCGCACCTCTCGGTCGGGCGTGATGTAGGAGATTTCTCCGAACCGCGTCAACTCGAAAACCTCGTTCGCGGGCATCTCCGCGCTGACGAAGCTGGAATTTTCAAAACTATAGTTGACGGTCACGCGCGGGCGCGTGTAGATGGCCTGCACACCGCTTCCGGCAGGCGCGTTGAACTGGCAGATGACCCGGAAAAGTTTCTTGCGATTGACCGAACGAATTAACTGTTGCGCCAAATCGGGCGAGATTTTATCGAACTGCCCGGCGATTTTCGGCAACGGCTTGCCCGGTTTCTTTACTCTGGCAGCAGCACTGCCCGTAGTTTGCGCGCCCGCCCCTGCGGCTTTCGACCCTTTAGAGTTTTGCGAAGACTGCCCGCGCGCCGACAGGCTGCCGAAACTTCCGAGGCAGAGAGACAGGACGACGGCGAGGGCTGTAAAACTGCTGCGAGTGGAGCGGTTTCTTCTTTTCATTTCAGTATGGCGGGCGGCTCGAAACTCTTTAATCTATCGACAGTATATCGGGATCATAAGCGACGGGGGCAAGCGTTGAACGGCGTATCCTTGGAAGGGTTCGAGCCTGGAAAAGTTGCTGCGAGCCGCGCACAAACGCCCGATTTTCATGGCCTTCCGGTTCAATCCACCCCATTTAGCACTTATACCCACTTATATCTAAGGGCAACAATTGTGCCAGTTGACGAAAACCGGGCGTTTTTGCC
>DASWNS010000386.1:0-2745 GCA_036399115.1 Pyrinomonadaceae bacterium
GGTCAAATTTGCTCGCCGCCGGCAATCTCGACGACGCGGCAGCGAAAAGCGCTCTTGAAACCATCGTGCGCAACGCCCGCGCGCAAAGACAACTCATCGACGACCTGCTCGACATCTCGCGCATCATCACGGGCAAACTCCGCCTCGACGTGCAACCCGTAGAACTCGCACCGATGATCGCGGCCGTCGTCGACGGCGTGCGCCCGGCGGCTGATGCCAGAAGCATTCACCTCCGGATGGCGCTCGATTCACACCTCGGCCCTATCTCCGGCGACCCCGACCGGCTCCGACAAATTATCTGGAATCTATTGACCAACGCGATCAAGTTCACACCCGAAGGCGGACGCGTCGAGATAGGGCTTGAGCGCACGGACTCTCACGTGGATGTGACCATCAGCGATACGGGACAGGGCATCGCCCCGGAGTTTCTGCCCCACGTCTTCGAACGCTTTAGCCAGTCTGACTCTTCGAGCACGCGCAGGCACGGCGGGCTCGGACTCGGTCTCTCCATCGTGCGCCAGTTGGTTGAACTACACGGCGGGACAGTGACGGCGACGAGTCCGGGGGCAGGAGGAGTGGGCACGACCTTCAAGGTCATCTTCCCACTGGTGAACGTTCGTCCTGAACTGCGCGACGCATTGGTGACGCCCCCCTTATCTGGGAGTAGCCCGCTGACCAATCCACAGTCGTCGCTTAATGATCTTCAGGTGCTCATCGTCGAGGATGAGCCGGACGCGCGCGAACTTGTCGTCGCGATGATGGAGGGATGCGGCGCGGATGTGGTGGCCGTCGGGTCGGCCGGCGAGGCGCTCGAAGAAATGGAGCGGCAGAGATTCGACGTGCTGATCTCGGACATCGGGATGCCCGTCATGGACGGCTATGCGCTGATCGAGAAAGTACGCCGGTTACCGTTAGAGCGCGGGGGCGGAATTCCGGCAGTAGCACTGACGGCCTACGCTGGAGTCGAAGACCGAATGCGAATGCTCTCGGCTGGCTACCAGAGTCACCTTCCGAAGCCGGTCGAGCCAATCGAACTGACGACCGTGGTGGCGAATCTTGCCGCGCGACACGCCATGCTCGTGGCCGTTTAAGTAAGAGCGTGTGCAGCGAGCCGACTCTCATGAGATATTTGGATCGGCATCCCCGCTTATAGCACTAGCGGCAATATGAATCACCCCCTGCCCGCGGTAGAAGACCGCACCGCCCTCAAGGGGGCATTCCGTCCCGGCTCCGACTCGAAGGATTCAAGCCGCGGTCTTGACTAAAATTTTTACCGTCTCCGCCACCGGGGACATTTTTTGTCCGGCCGTAGGCGCCACGGAAGAGTCTGTTGCGACAGGAATGATGTTACAATTATCTCCCCGAAAGGTTAATATTCCCGACCGAAGGCAGAAGAACAATGACGCTGGAGAAAACATACGTCGAACAGCGTGATGGGGGCTACTGGGTGGCTGGCACGCGCGTATCGCTTGACTCGTTGGTCTACGCCTTTAGGCGCGGCGTCTCGCCCGAGACCATCAGGCGCTCATTCCCAGTCCTGACCCTTGAAGAGGTCTACGGCGCCATTGCCTTTTACTTGGCGCACGAGCCGGAGGTTGATGCCTACCTCGAAGAATCAGAGCGGGAGTTCGAGACCCAAACTAAAGAGATTAATGCCCGGACACGTGCCGCCAAGCCTGAGCTTTTTGAGCGTCTGGAGAGCACTCGACGAGTCCGCGAGGCCACCCGCCGGTGAAGATACGCTTTCAGGCTGACGCCGATCTCAACGAAGAGATCGTCTCAGGCATACTTCGGCAGAACCCGGACATAGATTTCCAGACGGCTGAAGAAGCTGAACTGAGGGGCATGGCCGACCCCGACGTACTGGCCCGTGCGGCTGACGAAAACAGAATTCTCGTCACACACGACCGCCGCACGATGCCGCGCCACTTCGCCGATTTCATTGGAAGGCGTGCGTGCCCGGGAGTAATTATCATCTCGCAGCGGGTGAGCGTCCACCGAGCTATTGAGGAACTTACTCTCACTTGGGAGGCGTCCGAGGCCGAGGAGTGGTCTAATTTAATAATCGAACTGCCTTTATAACCTCCAACCTCCCCAACTGTCACTTTCACACATCTCCTGAATTTAAGCCCCATATTGTCCATTAGCGATGGATTAATCAAAAGTGTGCGTTGTACTCCAACATGAGACGGCGGAACTTCTCATATGGGTACTAAGCACTATTAACTTGCCTACAAAATGAAGAGAAGCAGTTCCTTGCGCATCAACCAAATCAGTTCGAGTTTCTCTCTGAGAATTATGGGAAGCCTTAATTCCCTTCCCTGCCTCAAAATTAGCTTTAATTCTTGAGCGTATCATGATATAAGGCGCATTATGAAAGATATCTCGCCTTTTTCAGTCAGCCCAAACCCACTCACCCTCTACGTTACAGATGCCATCGAAGCCGTGCTTTTCAAAGTTCGTTTCACAATCAATCGGCGGCAGGGTTTAACGGTGCTACTAGGCGATAACGGACTGGGAAAATCCACGCTTGTGCGCTATTTGCACGCCGAATACGACGCGCGCGACGATGTGATCTCTCTCATGACTCCGACACCGAGTTTTGCCAGTGAATTTGCGATGATGCAGTCGCTTTGCGGCAACGTCGGTCTGCCCAAACGCCGCTCGATCCTCGCGCATCAGGAAGAACTTAATGCTTGGCTCGTCGAACAGTACGCGGCCGGTTACAACGTCGTCTGGTTCATC
>DASWNS010000387.1:0-2502 GCA_036399115.1 Pyrinomonadaceae bacterium
CGGGGGCAGTCGGCGTCGGCAGGAAACCGGCGAAGAAGGAATGGTGCGCGGCGTAAGTGAAACTCGCGGGCGTGTGACGCTCTTCCCAGCCGCCCGCTGGCAGGGCGCGCTCAAGGTTTGGTGTGCGCCCCTGGACCAGAGCTTCGCGCGCCACGTCGTAACGCAAGGTGTCCAGCGTCACGAAAAGGAGGTCTGCCCTGCCGATCAGTTCGCGTGCGTTTATCATCTCGTTTCGGTCGCCGCCGCAAGTTGTTCGCGGGCAAACTCTGCGGCAGACAACTCTGCGGCGTACGTGTCAAGCCCCTCGTGCAAAACGCCCGGAAGCAGGTCGCCGAACGCGTTGACTTCGAGCACGCGATGCCCACGGAAGTTTGGCGCGACGGCCAGATCAATCCCCGCGTAGAGACTGCGCGGCAGCACGCTCTTCATCACGCGCTCGCAGGTGTGCAGAGCATTGGTCCACTCCGCTTCGCCTATCCTCGCCGCCAACGCTTCGTGACTGCCGCGCCCGTTCAGCAGATGAAGATTGGTGAGCGGGTGACGGCTCAGGCGAACAACGATATGTCGAGCCTCGCCTGCGATGACCACGACGCGCAGGTCGAAAATTCGGCCTTCGATGCCGGCCTTCGGGAACCAGCGTTCGACGTGCACGCGATGATGACACAGCGCATCAATCACAGCAGCGATCTCATGCGCGTCGCTATAAACGCGTATGCGGCGCGAGTTATAGAGAATTGTCTCGCCGTTGCGCCGCACGACTTCAACAGTGGTTGACGCGCGATGACGCACGCCGTCCGTCTGGTAAGCCACCACGCCCGACGCGCTTGAGCCATGCGCCAGCTTAACGAAGACGCGCGCACATCCTCGCGCGCGCATCACCTCGCGCAACTCTTCGAATGAGTCCACAGTCCCCAAACACTCCGGCACGGGCGCGCCGCTTTCCGACAGACGTTGCCAGCAGGCCGCCTTATCGAACATGAGCGCGATCTCCTCCGGGCTGTTCATCGAGTGGTGAGCGTGAGAGCAGCGCAGTTGCGTCTCCAACAGCCGCAGAGTTTGACGAAAGCCGAGATACCACTGTCGAGGCCAGTGTATTCGCCCACGCTCGAACTGCAAGGCGTCGAGCGTTTCGCGCGTGGCGCACGCGTAGCGGCTCTCTTCGTCTTCCATGCCCGCACCGGCTTTGAGCAGTGCCAACTCCGTCTCGAAGTCCTTGCCGGGAGAATCGATTCGCACCAGCGCGCCGGGACGCACGAGGTCTGTCAGAGACGCTCTGCCTTCAAGCAGGTCTGTGTAGGAGACGACTAACGCAGGGCGCGCGCCAGCCCTTGAGAGTGCCGCTTGAAACAACTCCGTGCGGCGACTGCCGGGGACGCCGACGAGTACGACCCGCCGCAAATGCGCGCGCCCTCGCTCACTCGCTGACGGCCACATAACGGTAGGACTCGTCACCGTCTACGTCCGGTTCCTGTTGCTCGCTGGCGTCAACCTTGATGCCCGCCGCTTTGAGTTTCTCGATCATCTCGTCCGAGCAGTAGTGATGATGTATGTCGAGCAGTTCGAGCCGGGCGGCAGCGGGACTCGACAGGAAGGCCGCCGCGCCGTCGTCTGTGAGCGTGCCGAGTGACAGGTCGAGGACGCGCAACCGTTCGAGGACGGGAGCGTGTGCTACGGCAAGGGCAATCGCATCGCTCATCTCGCTGTCGCGCAAGCCCAGATACGAAAGTTTGGGAAAGAGTTTGCCGTTGAAGAGCGGCGCGAGATCGACGATCTCGGTCGTACCTCCATAGTCATCGACGCCCAGCCAGAGTTCGAGGTGTTCCAGAGACGGCAGTTGTGAAGAGGTGATGTCGCGTACGATGCTGGCGTCCAACCCGCCGCTCTCGATGACGAGCGACTTCAGATGATCATGTCGCAGCGTACCCAAGTGGAGGCCGTTCGCGCCGCGCACGCGAAAGTGTTCGAGGTTCGGGTAAGCGGTGAAGAGCGGCGACACGTCCTCATGTTCGATCCACGAAATCTCATGCTCTTCGGCGAGGATGTCGCCGAGGAAGATCGCGCGCAGGGAATTCAGCCTGCCCGCTGCTGCGGCGAGTGCCTCGACGGCCTCGCGCGAATTTCCGAGCGGCCCCGTCATCTCGCCCCACACGCCGACCACGAGCGCAGTGATCCGGCCTGACCCCGGTTCGTTCAGCAAGGCTTCAAACTTCTTCTCCCAACTCTCACCGCCCTCGGACTCTTCGTAGGTGAGGCCGACGCGGTAAGCGTTATTCGCCGGGTCAACGAGCGGCGTCCCCGGTTCCCACTCTCTCACCGGCCTCCCGGCGAACTCGCTCGCGTGTTCGTAGTCCGACATTGATGCCTCTCCTCCCTCCCTATTTTTCGGGTTGCGCTAACCGTCAACCAAATGATCTTTGTTTACTCGCAGCCCCGAATTCAAGCCTGCGCGGGGCGCTCTCCGGCGCGAGTCCCTACGGCATTCTTCCGCCTCGACACACGCTG
>DASWNS010000388.1:0-6212 GCA_036399115.1 Pyrinomonadaceae bacterium
CGGAGTTCCCATGCCTCGCGCCCGCCGCCTGCGGGACGCGTGAACCATAGAGCGTCGAGCGAAAATTCGCGCGCCGGGAGGCTCTCAAACTCTGCGCCGCCCGTCGCGCTTTTAAGTTCGGCGAGCGTCTCGGTGCGCATCAGGACGCGCGCCAGTCGCCAGCCGTATTTGCGATAGGTGGCGAGGGTTTCGTGAAATTGGTCGAGTTGCGCCATCGAGTCTCCGCCCGGTTCTCTTTTCGTCAGTCGTAACTTTCTTTTCGTCAGCCGCCGGATTTTGTCGTCGTTTCTTTTGTTTAAGCCGCGCTCTTGGTAGCATACCTCACGCCCGCGTCCGCTGCGAAAAGTGAGACGACACAACTCCTGGAGACACGCCGAAGAATCGCGCATGCGCAGAAAAAGCGAGAACGCCCCAACAGACGACCGCCGCACCGAAAACGCGAACGCTACCGACTTCACTGCGTCGCCCTTTTACGCCGCACTGACGCTTGCGCTCAAACGGCGCGGCGTGCAGCCGCAAGAGTTATGCGATGCGAACGACATCGTTGAACGTCGCCTGCTGGTGGAGTACGGCGCGATGTTCGTGGTCGTGGAGAGCGTGAGAGTGCCGCCGCGTTGCGTGTTTCGGAGCGCGGAAGAGTGCGAGCAGTTTCAGGCGCAGGCCGAGCCGTGCGCGGCGCAGATAGGAGAGGCGCGCATCGAGTTGCAACGCGCGCCGCTCGACGCCCTGCTTGAGGCGCGCGAAGAGGCGCGCGCGGCGGGCTTCGACATCACCCCGCGCGACGGAGCGGAAGCGGCGCGGCGCACCTACGCCGACACACTGAGGCTCTGGGAATCACGCGTTACGCCCGCGCTCGCGCACTGGGTCACGCAAGAGTCGCTCGCGCCCGACGAGGCCGAGCGTCTCGGCGCGCTCTCGTCGCGCGAACAGATCGCGGCGGTGCTCGCAGAAGAAGAACGCGGCAATTTTTTCAGCAAAGATTTTTCGCGCACGATTCTCTCTTCGGTGGCCGCGCCGGGCGCGTCGCAGCATCTCTCGATGCTGGCCTTCGATGCGACGGAGTTTCGCGAAGCGGGCGTGCGCGAGATTCTGGCGCGTCACGGTTGGTTTCAGACCGTGCGCTATGATCTGCCACACTTTACTTTTCTCGGCGTTCGTGAGAAAGAGTTGCCCGCCCTCGGACTCAAGCGCGTCGAAGACTGCGGTCAAACTTTCTGGATTCCCGATATTTAACCGAACCTTTAAACTCGAATAGCTCAACACCCCTGAAGGAGAAGAAAATGGCAACCTGTGCCTCTTGCGGTACGAACAACGTCGAAGGGACGAAATTTTGCGTCAGTTGTGGCGCGACGCTCGCGCCCGCGCCCGGTTCCTGGCGTGCCGGGACTGAAGAATTACAAACACCCCCCGGCAGTAGCAGCCCCACGGGCGGTTCTTCCGCCTCGACCGGCTCGCCTTCGAGCAGTTACGCTCCACACCCTTCCACGCCTCCCGTCTACTCCGCGCCGCAACCCTCTTCGATGTACGCGCCAACGGCTGGCGTGCCCGGCATCTTCGGCCAGATGCGCTACGCCGAATGGATCGACCGCGTGCTGGCCGCACTGATTGACGGCGCACTGACCGCCGCTGTGATGATCGTTCTCTTCTTCATCTTCGGTGCGTTGACGGCGGCGAGCGCGGGCGTCGGCGGCGACGACAACCCGCTGCCGGGCGGCATCCTCTGCCTCGGAATGATCGTCACGTTCCTCTCCGTCTTCGGGCTGGGAATTTTCAATAAGATTTATCTCGTCAGCAAACGCGGCTCGTCCATCGGGCAGGGCATCATGAACCTGAGAGTCGTGGATGCGACGGGCAACATCCCGCCGATGGGCACTCTGCTCATCCGCCTGCTCGTGCAGGTCGGCATGAGTTTCGTCCCCTTCATCTCGATCTTCCTCGTCCTCGCAGACCTGCTCTGGCCGCTCTGGGATGAGAAGAAACAGACGCTCCACGACAAGGCCGCAGGCACGTTTGTGGTCAAGACCACTTGAGCCGCTAACCGGATAAGCGACGCTTTAACGAAATGAGCAACGCTTTAACGAAGTGGGCTAACAGGGCAGGCAGCGCGCCGGGACTCACCGGCGCGCTGCTGCTCTTGCAACTCGCCTTCGTGCGCCTCGTCGCATCGGCCACGCCGGAACGCGCCTATCTCTTCGGGCGCGAGTTGCGGTGGGATTGCTGGTTCAAACAACACTTCGGCTTCCCCTGCCCGACCTGCGGCATGACGCGCAGCGTCCTGCTCTCGCTGCACGGTCAATTCACAGAGGCCGCCGGGGTGAACCCCGCAGGGCTGCTGCTCGTCATCGGACTCGTGCTCTTCAGCCTCGCGCTCATCTTCTTGATGTTCTACCGTCAACGCCGCACGAGCCTCGCCGCCGGAGCGTTCCATCGCCGTCTGCGCCTCGGCGCGTCCGTCTACGGCAGCCTGCTCGTCGTCGTCCTGTTCGCACACTGGCTCGTCGAGATCGCTTCGCGCTAGGGGATACACGTAAGCCTTATCATGCGCATACAATTCGAGGTCACGCCGGAAGAGATGGTTGACGCGACGCTGCGCGTGCTCGACCGCTCCCCGACCTACTGCGCCCAACGCACGCGTAACGTCCTGCTGCTCGCATTCATCATGGCGGTGATCTCTTTCTTCGCCGTCTCCTTTGGTCTACCCGGCGCGTCGCTGTGGGCGAAACTTCTCGTGAGCGGTTTCGCCGCCGTCATCGGTGGAGTCGTCCAACTGTTTACCGAGCGTTGGAACGTCGAGCGGCGGCTGCACGCCTACTCCGAGGAACGACTCGGCACGGACAAAGCCATCAACTTTCGGGTCGAACTCACGCCCGACGGCATCCTGACCGAAGGGCAGGGCACGCAGGTCAACTTCGTCTGGCCGAACGTCGAAGAGATCGCGGAGACGGACGACTCGATAGACTTCTTCATGCGCAATGGCAGCCTCGTCGTCGTGCGCAAACGCGCCTTCGCTTCAGCGGAAGAGATGCGCCGTTTCTTAGCTCTCGCCGCAGAGTACCGCGCACGTCCGCGCAACTTCGCCGAAGCCGTCCCGCACGACTGACGCGCTTTTCGCCGCCCCTCCCGCGCACCCCGCATTTTGCTTTTACCTTTTGGCTCTCTTGGTGCTAAACTCCGTAACTGTCCGGCAGTCGCCGTTCCAAACAACTGACAACTTTCCCCGTTGCCTGTTAGTAGGATTAACAATTAAGTCTCCTCTATCGCCGCTCGACCGCGCTACTTCCCCCTCGTCCCTGTTCAGAAGTAAACGGCCTGACGACGACCCTTTGTCCCCAAAAAGAGGGTTTTATCATGGACATCCCCCGTGTCATCGCTAACCGCTTCCGGATCGAATGTGAGATCGGCAGAGGCGGAATGGGCACTGTTTATCTCGCCACACATCTCGGACTCGAACGTCCCGTCGCCATCAAAGTTCTCAAAGCCGAGTTTGCCGCCGACCCCGAAGTGGCCGACCGCTTCATGCGCGAAGCGCGCACGATGGCGCGTCTCAGGCATACGCGCGCCGCGATGATCTTCGACGCCGGGAGCTTGCCCGACGGACGCCCCTTCATCGTGATGGAACACGTCGAGGGCGCAACGCTCGCTGACGTGCTCGCGCGCGAGGGGCGACTCTCGCCGGAGCGCGCCGTGCGTATCGCCTGCGAAATTTGCGACGTGCTCGCCGAAGCGCACGCGCTCGGCATCGTCCATCGCGATCTCAAGCCTTCGAACATCATGCTCAACGAGCGCGGCGTTTCGGTGCTCGATTTCGGCATCGCCAAAGTGCTCACGGCCTCCGCTGACGTGACCAAGACGCACGCCACGACCGAATCGGGTTTGATCATCGGCACGCCGCGTTACATGTCGCCGGAACAGTGCATGGGGCGACCCGTGGGCACGGCCAGCGATCTCTACAGCGTCGGCGTGCTCGTCTATGAAATGCTGTCGGGACAACCGCCTTTCATAGATCAACTGCAATCGGCTGTCCTCGTCCGGCAAGCGACTGCCGCGCCGCCGCCGCTCATGGCGCGTTGCCCAGAAGTCCCTCGCCGCCTCGCTCTGGCGACGCACACTCTGCTTGCCAAAAATCCGTCCGACCGCCCGCAGTCGGCGCGCGACGCACGCGCCATGCTCGAACGAAGCATCCAGAACACGGCGCAGTTGGTGATGCCGGAAGAGGCTGCCCCCTTCGCCTCGACTCTCGCCACGATCAACACGCGCTCATCCAATAGCTCACGCGTCATCGCCGCCGCGACAATTCTAGCCATGCTCGGCGGCCTCTTCTTCGCCTGGTCGAACGGCAGCACGACGAGCGCGCGCAGCAAAGCGAGCGCCACGCGTCCCGGCGCGTCGTCCTCTTCTCGCGCCGCTACGACTGCTGCCGCCGACGTTCGAACCAGGTTTGCGAACGACTTTGAAGATGAGGGCGCGGAAGCGGCGACGGCTGCGGTTATCCCCGCATCGCTTTCGGGAGACGCGGCGCGACAGATCGCGGCCACCGTCGCCAACGACGGCACGGTGGGCGAGGCGCGTGTGCTGCGCACCATGCGCGGCACGAGCATCGCCGCCGTCCACGATGAGCGACGGCGGCGCGGCGGCACGTCGCACCTCTTTTTGATGGAGACGCGCGGCGCAACGGGAGGCTTCCGCGTGGCCGCGCGCACGCCGCTCGACAAGGAAGGTTTTAGCGGCGCGAAATGGACGACGGAAGTGTTGGACGCAGACACGGACGGCTACGACGAGATCATCTGCACCGGCACAGACTCGCGCGACGATCCTTTCAGCCGCCGCCTCGTCATCTACGTCCCGCGCACGCGCCAGTCCTACAGCATGCGCGTCGGCCTCGACAGCCGCGAACGACAGGCCATCCGCGTCCGCTGGTCTTCAAACGCAGGGGGCGACAAAGCCAAGCCCTACCGCGCCGCCCTCCGCGCACGCGCGCTCGCAGACCTGCCGCAGGCGAAACTGTAGCTCGTCCATCCATATAAACGCATCAAGGCAGACTCCATCTTCGTGCTATCATAGCCACGATTGAGTCTGCCTTTTCGCCTCTTGCACCGAAACACGGGTCAGCAACTATGTCAGTTCAAATCGCACGACGCCATTTCTTAAGCGCGGCGAAATCATCAACTCAGAAACAGTCGCACAACTCTCTCTCGCTACGGATGCTATCCTCGGTGAAATTTGATCTGCGGCGATTCTCAGCTTGTCGCGCGCCGGGATTACAAAATTTCGTATCCTCATCCCCTCCATCTCATTTGTCAGCCAAGCAACGCGGCGTGTTATGATCGCAGTCTAAAGAAAGCGAATCCATAGACGCCTGCCAGTTGATGTCTCTCGGCCACCCATGCTGTTTGTCGTCGCCAGTGCACGGGCGGGATTCCGACGATCAATTTCATGGAATAATTTATGAAGCCAACTTCCCTGATGCGTTATCTTTCAACTCTGGCGATTCTCCTGTCGCTCGCCGCCGCGCCGCTCCAACTGCCCGCGTCCGCTTACGCCTCAGCCCGCGCGTCGCAGGCGACGGCACGAAGTCAGTCCGCCGCCGCGCCACAGAAACAAGCGACTCAGCCCGCCGCCGCGCCGCAGACGCAACTCGCCAGCCGCGTGCTCGCCAACGGACTCGAAGTGATCGTCCTCGAAGATCATTCGATCCCGCTCGTCTCTCTGGAACTCGCCGTGAAGAACGGCTCTTACACCGAGCCGCCCGAACTCAACGGCCTCTCGCATCTCTACGAGCACATGTTCTTCAAAGCCAACAAGGCCGTGCTCGACGAGGCCGAATATCTCAAGACGCTCGATCAACTCGGCATCCTGATGAACGCTTCGACGCGCGAAGAGATCGTCAACTACTACCTGCACACGACCAGCCCGAACCTGCGCGTCGCCATGAACTACATGCGCGATGCGATCCGCTATCCGCTCTTTCACGAGCGTCAATTCGAGCAGGAGCGGCAGGCCGTTCTCGGCGAACTCGACCGCCACGAGTCGAACCCTTACGGCTTCCTCGGCATAGAGTTGAACAAACGTCTCTTCTACAAATATCCGAGCCGCAAGAACCCCAGCGGCAACCGCGAAACCGTGACGGCGGCCACCACCGAGATGATGCGTCTTATCCAGTCGCGCTACTACATTCCGAACAACTCCGCCTTCATCGTGACGGGCGACGCGAA
>DASWNS010000389.1:0-1995 GCA_036399115.1 Pyrinomonadaceae bacterium
CAGTTTATCGAGTTCGTCGGAGAAGCCCGCGCGGATGATGCCGGTTCCCTCGTTGCGTTTGGGCAACTCGTCGTTGATAGCTTCGCGAATCACGCGCGCCGCCTCGGCGCAGACGGGCAGCGCGGCCAGCAGCGAGCCGAATTTGTTCTGCTCCTGTTGCAAGACGGCGCGCACGCGCGGCAGCGTCTCCAAACTCTGGCCGAGCGCAAGCGCCTCCTGCGGTGAGGCAACGCCTGAACGTGCGCGTCCCGAAAGGCGTTCGAGGTCGTGCACGAAGTCGAACGCGGCGAAGAGTTCGGCACGCGCCTTTCCGTGCTCGACGAACCACCCGACGTGTTCGTGACGACGCATGATCTCCGTGATGTCGAGCAAAGGTTGACGCAGCCATTGACGCATACGCCGACCGCCCATCGCCGTGCGCGTCGCGTCGAGCGTTGAGAGGAGTGAAGGCGCGCCGTGGCTCTCGAAAACTTCCAGGCTGCGGAGCGTACGCGCGTCGAGCAGCATGAAGTTGCCCGTGTGATAACTCGTGAGTCGCGTCAACTGCCCGGCGGATGCGGTCTGCGTGTTGCGCAGGTAGGCGATGATGGCTCCGGCAGCGGTCGTGGCGAGCGGGGTGCGTGAGAGTCCGAAGGCCGAGAGCGTGCGCGCCTCGAAATGGTTGAGGAGCGCGCTGCGTGCGAGTTGCGCGGCGAAGTAATCATCGTTGCAGCGCGTGATGAAGCCGGGCAAATCCGCGTCCGGCGTTTGCAGGCTGCGTGCGACGAGAATCTCTGCGGGCGCGATGCGTTGGAGTTCCGCGAGCGCGGCGGCTGCATCGAGTTCGGTGGCGGCAAACTCGCCCGTCGTCACGTCGGCATAAGCGATACCGGCGCGTCGCCCGTCGGTGCAGTAGGCGGCGAGATAGTTGTTGACTTTACTATGCAGCAGGCCGGGTTCGATGATCGTGCCGGGCGTGACGACGCGCACCACGTCGCGCTCGATCAGGCCGCGCCCCGTCTCGCCTTTGACGGGCGCGGCGGTGAGTTGTTCGCAGATGGCTACGCGATGGCCGCGCGAGATAAGCGTGGCGAGATGGCGTTCGAGGCTGTGATAGGGCACGCCCGCGAGCGGGATGCGCACGTTGCGTCCCATCGGTTTCGAAGTCAGGACGATGCCGAGTTCGCGTGCGATGAGGCGCGCGTCGTCGTCGAAGGCTTCGTAGAAATCGCCGATGCGAAAGAGGAGGATCGCGTCGGGGTGGCGACGCTTGATGTCGAGATATTGCTGGCGTAGGGGTGTGCCGATCATCATCGCTCGATGAATTCCGTGAGCAGGTCTTCGACGGAGACGAGCGCGCGATGAAGCCTGTGCAGTTGTTCGAAACTCAAAATCTTCGTGACGCGCCCGATCTCATGAAACGCGCCGGTGCGCGCCAGATTCATCTGAAAATTCGCGCGGTTCGTGTCGCGCTCGCTCGCCACGATCAAGAAAGGTTTCGAGCGTTGCGCCTCGTAAGCGCGCTTGAGTTTGGCGAGCGCGGCATCGACGTTGCCCTTGCGCTGCACTTCGAAGATATGACTGAGGCGCGGGCTGCTCTCGCTCGCGCGCCACACGACATCGTAATACTCAAACTCGCTCTCGGCGTGATGGCCGAGCACGCGCCCGATATCGAGCAACATCTGCTGCACGTCTGTGTGCGAGAGCGCGGCGGAACCTGTGTGCGGCGTCGCGACGGGGTCGAGGGAAAAAGAGAAACTCGGCGCTTCCTCTGCGGCGCGCTTGCGTCCCTGCGCCGTGATCGTCCAGAGGCCGCGACGACGTTCGATCTGTCGCTTGTCTTCCAGTTCTCGCCCCGCGCGCTGGACGTGTCGTTTCCACTGTCGAAGCTCGCCGTTGCTCTTCGCCCTGTGCTCTGCGTCGTCTATCTGCGGAAAGTAGGCGATGAGGCGGTCGTAGAGATAACGCACATCGTCCATCCCGCCGGTGGCGACGAGTTCTTGCAGGATCGGTAAT
>DASWNS010000390.1:0-5598 GCA_036399115.1 Pyrinomonadaceae bacterium
TCCAACCCAAAATGTATCCTGCTTTTTCACCTCCGCTCATCTTAGACCAACTTCCGGCGAACCCGCCAACCCTCTCACCCGCGCGCCTCTCATCATCGTCGCTCTGCAACGTCTCCTCCGGCGGCGGCGAAACCGCGCTGCTCGTGCTCGAAGACTAAAGCCTCTCAAAACGTCGAACGACGCATCAACCCGCCGCCCACCTTTCGCGCCGCTGCGGTTAACTCTGCGAACTTCTCCAAGCGGCAATCTCATCAAGCGGCAATCGCATCAATCGGTGAGCACATACCAGCGTTGCTTGATGTCGCCGCCGTTCGTGATCTTGTGATAGGCGCGTGCCAGTCGTTCCTGCTGCAACGCATCCTTCGACCTGCCGTAAGCCCATACCATTTCATCGAGTTCGGCGGTCACGAGCCAGCCGACATGTCGCAGCCTGTGCGCGGCGGCGTCCGCCTGTACATCATTCCCGCCGAGCACTTCGGCCAGCGAACGCTCGACCAACTTCGTTACTCGCCAATGTGCAAAGGCGGGCGTGCCGACCGCGAGCGTTGCGCCGAACAGAAGCGTGATGCAGAGAGTGGCGCGGGTCAGTTGCGCGCTCGCGGCATTGAGCGCGCGCCGGGCGTTGCGCAGGTAGATGAAGGCCGTGATGAACGGCGTAAACCCTAACGCGCCGATGATTAACATCAGCCCCAGCAGGCTAAAAGGCAACAGGCATATTCCAATAACCAGAGACACGAGCGCGCCCGCGAGCATGATCCCGCCGAGGACGCCGCGCCATTCCCCTGCGCGTGAGCCGACGCCCAGCCACACGGCGAGCGCGACGATCTCGATGGCGACGAAACCGTAAGCGACGAACTGAAGGCTTCCGGCCAGAGGGCGGCCTAAAATCCCCCCGCGAAAGACGAGCGGGTCGAAGACGAGGCAGAGAACCGGCAACACCATGCCGATAGTAATATCGAAGATTACCTGCGCGAGCGTCGGCTCACCACGAAATTGAGTGCGAATGAACTCACGCAGAGTCGCGCCCTTTGAGCGTCGTCCGGACAGATTAGCTGTCGCCGTAGCGCGAATAGAGAGAAGTTCGTTCATAGAGTTTCCACCTCATGAAATTTCCGGCGCGACGGGTCGTGGCGACGCGGCAGGCGGCGCAGGAGCGGCGTGCAGGGGCGAACCGACATCAGGAAACGAGCCGCGCCCGAAGAAGACCTGCCACGCGAGGCGGCTCAGTCCGGGCAGGCGCAGCGCGGCGCAGGAGAGTTCGAGCAGGGCGGGCTGGCGCGTCGCGGAAAAGAGGCGGCGCATCAACAGGCGCGAACCGAAGCGCGCGCGAAACAGTTCGCCGGAGTAAGGAGCAAGCGACGCGGCATCGTTCGTCTCAAGGTAGTCGTCTATGACGCGGGCGGCGAGATTTGAGAGGCGCAGCGTGGGGTCTAAGCCGCCCGCCGTGAGCGGCGAGACTGCGCCCGCCGCGTCGCCCACGAGCAGGCCGCGCGTATTCGCAATGCGACGCAGCACGCCGCCGACCGGGATGCGCCCGCCGCGCCGCTCGATCAGTTTGGCGCGACTCAGATCAAAGAGGCCGTCGAGACTGGCGCGAAATTTTTCCAGCGCATGCGAAGGGTTGAAGCGCGCCGCGTAGCCGCCGACGCCGATGTGCGTCTCTTCGCCGTCCTCGACCACCCACGCGATATAGCCGGGCGCGAGTTGCGGCTCGACGAAGCAATGAAAGCGCGGCTCGCCTTCGAGCGGCACGCCCGCCAGAACCTCTTCGACGCCGACGATCCATTCACTGTTCGTATCGAGTTTGAGATCGCACGCGACGCGCGAACGCGCGCCGTCAGCCCCGACGAGGAATCTGGTCTGGTAGCGGCGCGTGAGTCCGCCAGTTTCCAGCCGCACGATTGTGCGCCCGTCGGCGTTCGTCTCTTCGCAGTCAACGTAACGCGTCGCGGGCAGCCAGTGGACGCCCGCGCGCTGGCAGTCAGACAAAAATCTCAAGTAGAGTTTCCCCATGCGACCGACGCGAAACTCTTCGTGCGGACTGCGCAGCGTGAGCGCGCGGCGTGCGGGCGAGTAGAGCGTGACGGTGCGCACGGCTGCGCCGAGGCAATCGGACGGGAGCGGAAAATCTTCGAGCGTGCGACGCACGAAGATGCCCGTCGTATGTACGGACTCGTCGAGCGCGCGTTTGCGTTCGACGAGCAGCACGCGCCGACCCGCGCCCCCAAGCAGACGCGCGCACTGCAAGCCTCCCAACCCCGCGCCCACCACGATCACATCGTAAGTCTCATCATTCGTCATCACGTTTAACTTTCGTCGTGTTGAACTTTCACCACAGAGGCGCGGGTCAACGCGCTTTCGTCCTCTTTGCTCCGCGCGCCCGGTTGAGTTGTTTGGGCGGCCTGTTCTTCGCGTCGCGCGGCGCGGCCTTCGCGCGCTTCGCAGCGGAAGCGTTAGCCGCCGCACTTTTAGTCTCCGTGATCATTTTCATCGTCGCCGCGCTGTTAGTCGTGCCGTTAGTCGTGCCGGTTGTTGTGACAGGCGCAGAAGAAGGAGCGGCGGCGTTCGTCGTGCCTGCGTGTGTAGAGGTCGTCGTGCCGAACGTCGCGCTTGTCGTCTCCGGCGCGAGGGCGGGTGTAATTACGGGAACACTGCTAACGGGCGGCGGGCAGGTGGCGTCGCCCCACTGCGGGCGATGCGCGGCGACGGCGCGCCACGCACGCGAGCGCGCCAGATTCCACGCGCGCCAGTCTTCATCGAACACAGAGCGGCTCCAGCGTTGCGAAAGTTCGCGCGCCACAAGGCAACGCTCTTCGCGGCTGAGGGAGGGCATGGCGGAGATGAGCGGGGGCACGGCGTCGGCACTCAACGACGCCGCATACGCTGCATCGAACGCGCGCCCCGCCCGCGCGTGCGCGGCATTGGCGCGCACGATATAGGCATCCGGATTGAGGAGATGCAGAAGCCCTACGGTGAGGAACGCGGCGACGAGCGCGCCGCACGCAAAGCCTTCACGACGACTGCGCACGAGCACCGTCCAGGTGAACCAGACGAAGACGAGGCCGAGCCAGAGCATGAAAGCGGTCGTGTAGAGACGCAACTCCGTTAAGCCGTACTCACTCTGGTAAAGCCGCATGCGCGCCATCGCCGAAGCCATGATGACAAAGAGGAGCGCGACCTGCGTTCCGGCCAGCGGGCGAAAAATTCGCTCCGCAGCGGCGGGGCGATCCCTGCGCTGTAAGAGCGCGTGCGTGATGAGCAGGAGCGGAAGCACCAGCCCCGCCACCCACGCCAGTTCGAAGAAGCCGCGCCGCGCATATTCCGCGTAGGTCAACTCGGTGATGGACATGACGCGCGCCGCGCCGCCGAAGAAGTAGCGAAACTGCACGACGACGAAACAGGCGAACAACACGTTCAGCAAACCGAGCACGACGCCGACTTCGACTGCGCCCAATGAAAAACCACGCGCCTTCGTCGTCGCTTTCATCGTCGCCTGCGCCGTTGTCGCTGCCGACGCCGCTGCCGTCGCTCCGCCTTCGACAACGACGCTCGCGGGCGGTTGCCTGTGCCCGCCCGTCGCGCCCTCATGCGTCGCGTCCGTTCCGGTTCGCTCTCTGTCGTCAATGGTGATCGAAGTGTAGGACGCGTTCGTAGCGGCGGGGACGGCAGCCTGCACGATCTCGCCCGCCGCTTCTGCGTTCAGCATCATGCCACGCAGGAAGCCGCCCACGAGCCACGTGAACAGAAGCACCAGGAAGAAGTGCGAGAACGTCACGCCGGGGTCTAACTGAAACGTCTGCTGCATGATCTCTTCAAAGACCGGGTCGGCGGCCATGAACAACATGCCGAAGAGGAACAGCAGAGGCACGGCGATAACCACGCCGCGCGCCACCGCCCACACGTGTCGCAGCACGCCGCCGCGCGGAACCGTCGCCCACTGCACATCGTCGATGACCAGCGGCAAACTCGCGAACAGCACATTGAAGGCTGCGTGTCCCAGCCCCAGAGCGTAATCGCCGAAGCCCGCCAGCCTGATGCTTCGCCCGCGAGCGCGCCACGCCAGCAGCCCGAACGCGACGAAGAGCGCCAGCCCGTCGAGCATCTTCAACGTCGCCGAATCACGCCACGCGAAGGCCGCCGCGAAGAAGAGGATGGGCAGCACCAACCACACGCCCTCCGTCGCGCGCCGTAACTCCGCGCGCCCCCAACGCTCATGCAGCGCATAGATCGCGATGACGAGCGCGCCCGTCCATAACAAGACGTTGATGCCCCACGGCGTCTGGCGCAGCAGCGCGTCGCCGAGCACGCCCAACAACAACGCCGCTTCCAGAATGTTCAAACCCAACTTCGTCCGGTTGCTCATCGCGCGCCTCCTACCGAATTTGTTCCTGCCGTCGTTACACGTTGCCGCCGCACACTTGTTCCAACATCCAACTCGACGGCACGCCGCCCTCAGCTTCGACCTTTCAAACGTCTCAACCTCTGCCTCTTCAAACTCTTCAACCTCCGCACAGCGTCGCTCTCAAATTCACACGGAGCGACACAACCCGCGCGCTTCAACCCGCCGCCGCGACGACGGGCACACAACCGAAGCGGCGTTCGCGCCCGTGAAACTCCGCGACGGCTGCCGCCAGATCGTCCGCAGTGAAATCCGGCCACATCCGCCGCGTGAAATAAAGTTCGGCATACGCGCTCTCCCACAACAGAAAATCGCTCACGCGCTGTTCGCCGCCCGTGCGAATCAACAGGTCTACATCTCGCGCGGGCGCGCTATCGTGCACCGCGCGACCCAGCAAGCGCGCAAACTCTTCACGCGTCACCATGCTTGTCGAGCGTCGCTCCGAGTTCAACACTTTTGCCGCGCGCATAATCGCCTCACGCGATGAATAATCAACCGCGAGCCGCAACTTAAGCGCACGCCCCCCCGCGGTTTTCGCTTCCGCCTTTTCGATGGCGGCGCACAACGCCGGACGCAGGCGGTCGCGCCGCCCGACGACGCTCAGGCGCACGCTGTTTTTGACAAGCTCATCCGTCTCCGCGTCGAGGAAGCGACCGAGGAGTCGCAGCAAGAGCGAGACTTCGTGCGGCGGTCGCCCCCAGTTGTCCGAGGAGAACGCGTAGAGCGTCAGCGTCCCGATGCCGCAAGCGGGCGCGGCACGAACCGCGCGGCGTACCGCTTCCGCCCCCGCGCGGTGTCCCGCCGTGCGCGCCAGTCCACGCTCCTGCGCCCAACGCCCGTTGCCGTCCATGATGATCGCGACATGCAGGCTATCGTCGCCCGCCAATTGCAAAGCCCTTTGTTTCATAAAGTCACCGGACAAAAAAATTTGACCTTTCAGCGTTCCCGCGCTGTGCGGATGATTGATTCCATGTGATCGAGATAGCGTGTGAGCGCGCGTCGCCCGTCGTCCGTCAATTGAAAGGCGGTCTTCGGCGTACGCCCTTCGAACGACTTTTCACAGGTGATGTAGTTGGCCTCTTCGAGTTTGCGCGCGTGCACGCTCAGGTTGCCGTCCGTGGTCTGCAAAATCTTTTTGAGTTCGTTGAAGGTGAGCGAGCCGTTGCCCGCGAGCGCGCTGACGATACCGAGCCGCAGGC
>DASWNS010000391.1:0-9770 GCA_036399115.1 Pyrinomonadaceae bacterium
GTTTTCACTGTTCGAGCCGCCGACGCGCCCTGCTTTCGGGCTTATACCTCTTGGTGCGTCAAGCTTAAATTTTGCACGAAGAGAGTAAGAAGACAGTAATTTGTCAGTTGCGTTCTGCCGCTAATTGTCAGTGAGTGAAAATTGTCGGGGCGCGGAAAAAGTTTTGGCGCGGCTCATATTTTGTGGTGACAAATCGCTCATTGTCGTTTATATAGTGTTCTCACTCTCGAACGCCGGAGAGAACGCGGCGCAAATTAGCCAACCGGCACCGTGCCCGGCGCATCAATTACACGAACGGATCGTTCTTTGCATGAGGACGGAGGTGTGGCGGTCAAGCGACTGCCGGAGCAGCTAATTCAAGCTCACCCCCGAAACGCTCAGGCAAGGAGGACGGTCGCGATGATGGCAGCAATGGAAACACAGAAGAAAATAACCGAGACGGTCTTTCTTGACCCTGATCAGAAAAGCCCGCGCGCACAGGAGTTTGAAGAAAAGCTCTCGACGCGCATTGTCGGCCAGGAGCGTGCGGTGCGCCGCATGAGTGGCCTCTATCAAATTTTTCTCGCGGGCATGAACCCGCTCAACCGCCCCGTCGGCACGATGCTGTTTCTCGGTCCCACGGGATCGGGCAAAACGCGCGTCGTCGAGGCGGCTGCCGAAGTTCTCTTCGGCGACCCCGGTGCGGTCATCAAAATTGACTGCGCGGAGTTTCAGCATTCACACGAGATCGCGAAGTTGATCGGCTCGCCTCCGGGCTATCTCGGCCATCGCGAAACCAGCCCGATGCTGACGCAGGAAAACCTCGACCGTTATCACACGGAAGACACGAAACTCTCGCTCGTCCTCTTCGACGAGATCGAGAAGGCTTCCGATTCCCTGTGGCAACTCCTGCTCGGCATTCTCGACAAGGCCACACTCACGCTCGGCGACAACCGCCGCGTGGATTTCTCGCACACGATGGTTATTATGACTTCGAACCTCGGCGCGAGAGAGATGTCGGAGTTGATCTCCGGGGGCATGGGTTTTGTGCCGACGCACGGCGCGAAGAATCCGAACGACTCAGACGTTGACCAGAAGATTTATCGCACGGCGGTCGAAGCGGCGCGGCGCAAGTTCTCGCCGGAGTTTATGAACCGCATCGACAAGGTGGTCGTGTTCCGCAGTCTCAAGGAGCATCACCTGCGCCAGATTCTCGAACTCGAACTGGCATCCGTGCAGGATCGCATCATGCGTTCCGCCGGGACGAAGTTCGTCTTTCAATGTTCCGACGCGGCGAAGGACATGCTGCTCAAAGAGGGCATTGATTACAAATACGGCGCGCGACATTTGAAGCGTTCGATTGAACGTTTCCTCGTCTACCCGCTCTCGAATCTGGTGGCGACGGATCAAGTCGGACTCGGCGATCTGGTTTACGTAGACTTGCTCGACGGCCAGAACAAGCTCGTCTTTTCGAAGCGTTCGGGCGGCGCGCTAATCAGCGATGTGGCTCCGGCGGAGGAAACCTTCGTGGAAACCGAGGCCAAGTCAGGCGGCGTGGCGTTGCCGATCCCGCAGACGAAGGTGGCGCGGAAGAGTCAGGGACGCGGCGAGAAGTCGGAAAGCTAAAAGCCGACTCAAACTACAGAACATGAAAGCCGGAGCGCGAGTTTTATCGCCTCCGGCTTTTCGTCTGCGTCAACTTCTTCTCGCTTGGCTGAGGCTTCAACAAATACTCGTCGCAGAGATGCTGGAGCGGACTCGCCGCAACGGTAGATGAAGGCGACGCTATTTAAAATTTTTCCGTGCTTTCTCTCGCGTCATCCGCGTCTCTGCGGCGGCGAACGTCTCGGTCGAGTTAAGTCGCAAACGATGTCAGCCGGCTTTTCCCGGTTCGAGTTTGCGTATGGCTTCGGAAGCGATCTCCGAGAGATAAGGATCGCGTGCGGTGAGCAGGGCGCGCTGTAGCGTGGGAATGGCGGAGGGGTCGCCGATCAGACCGAGCGCGCGTGCGGCTTCGCGGCGCACATCGTCTCCGGCGCGTTCGTTGGCGAGCGCGCCGATGAGCGCGGGCACGGCGGCACGGCTTTTAATCTGGCCGAGCGAGACGGCGGCTGACCGTCGCACAAACTCGTTCTCTTCCGTGCGTCGAAACGTGATGCGATTCAGGAAACCGGAACGCGCGATGCGGCGACCGATGGCTTCGGTCAAAACCGGGACAGCCGTTTCGTCGCCAATCTGTCCGAGCGCAACCGCAGCCGCTCCGCGCACGCCCGCTTCTTTGTCGCGCGCCAGTGCGGTTGCGAGAGCGACGACCGCCGCGCGGCTGCGCGTCTCTCCCAGCGCGTAGGCGGTTTCGCGGCGCACAAATTCATCCTTGTCGGAGAGCAACGGGAGCAGCGCGGCGGCGGCTTCCCCGGCGGGCAGAGACAGCACGGCGCGTGCGGCGGTGGCGCGCACGATGACGGCGGCATCCCTGAGCGCGGGCAGAGCGGCGCGTGAACTGTCTGCACGCGCCATCGAGCCGAGCCGCATGACGGCCTCGCGCCTTTCTTCAACGTCGCCGGAAGCGAGGCGCGCGCGCTGTTTTTCGATTTCGCGTTGAAGCGGAGTTAGAGTTGACTGTGTGACTTGCGGGAAAGTATTTGCACACGCGTGGAGAGGCGCTGCCTCCGCGCGGCTCGTAGCGACGAAAAAAAGCGCGGCAGAGAGCACAGCGCACAGCCAAGCACGCCGCCGTGCGTCGTCGAGCAGGATAGGTTCGGAGAACGAACGCGCGCCCGTTCGCTTCATACGCGGGTTGGGGTCAGGGCGTCTGCGCGACGGTCGGCGCGGCGTCTGACCGATTCCCATTCGAAGGCTTGCCGCGCACGAAGGTTTTCGCGTGCATCCGCGAGCAGTGTGACGAGTTCGTCGTCCCACAACCCGCCGGGGCTGGTCGCGCGGCGCATCGACTCCATGATCGAGATGTAGTCGAGCACTTCTTTAACTTCGGTGTCGGTCAGGGATTCGAGTTTAAAAGCGAGGCGCTGGCGTTCGGTGATTCGCTTAGCCATCTCTTGCTCCTCCAGTCTCCGAGAAGCCGGACGGCCAAAGCGCGCATCAACCCGGGAGACGAGTTGTGCAGCGACGTTCGGGAGGCCGTCGGCTGTTTGTGATTAGCACGAGGTTGTGTTGTGCGAAAGTTACTTTGATTCTCACCTGCTGAATGTGTCTGTTTCGCCAGCGAGCCACGCCGCTTGACGCAGCCCGGCTCACGTTTTAAGGGGGAAGCACACAACAGACGTTAATCCGCTCTAACAACGGATAAGGCTCCGGCTCTTGCCGTCGTCCTGCGTTGTGCGCAGCTAACTAAATAACGATTGTGCGAATTTGCTTCAATAACGGCTTTTTCGTTGGCCGCTGGAGGCGAAATATACACGAGACGCATCGCCGGACGCAAGACTGCCCGAGACGCACAAGCACCCGCTTGCGCGTCTTGCCGGGAATTGACGAAGCGGCAAGTGGTCAGTCTATTTTGACGGCGATCATGTGCAGCGTGTCTATCACGAGCACGGCGATGGGCGGGTAGAAGAGCAACTCCGGACGGATTTGGGTGTCGTAGAGGAACGGCACTTCGCTCAAGATGGTGCTGTACATCTGCTCGCCGAGCAAGAGCCCGGCTCCGAGGCAGGCCATGTAACCGATGACGAGAAAACTCGATGCGGCGAAGCGTGTGAAAGGTTTGTCCGACTTTTCGACTTCGTGCGTGACCGAGTCGTGCAGCGAACTCGGCTGGTAAGTGTAACGATTGAAATATTCGCGCAGGCGAGAGATGAGATGCCACAGCCCGATCAAAAACAGGGTGAGCATCAGGGCGCGCCCCACGCCGCCAAACAATTGCCAGAAGCGCGGTTTGAACAGCGCGACGAAGAAGGTAGAGAGAAACAGGGAGACGGTGGTGAAGACGGCGCGCTGCATGGCGAAGGTTTCGCGCCGCTCAGCCTCGATCAAATTATCTACCACGCGATCCATGCGCGCCTGCGCGGCGACCCGGCGCATCCGGCGCGCGTGCGGGTTTTCGGAATGCAAAAACGAACCGCTCGCGTCGCTCGTGATGCGGCGAAATTGATTGTCGTAATAAGTGCGCTCTTGCGGGTCGCTGAGCGTGCGATAGGCCAGCGCGATCAAGGCAAACTCGCGCGCAGCTTTCTCCGAACCGCCGTTGAGGTCGGGGTGTCTCTGGCGTGCCAGACGCCTGTATGCTGATTTGACTTCCGAGGCCGAAGCGTTCCGCTGGATGCCTAAAATTTTATAATAATCAACCACTGCGCTTTGTCCCGTACTCCGTAAAAGCCAGCGTGGGGCGCAAATATCCGTAAATGCGCCCCGGGCAGGAAGGGTCAACCCGTAGCGACACTATAGCACTTTTCTAAAAAAATCTCCTGTCAGAAGTTATTGAGCGCGTGTAACAAAAGTTATGCTGAAGCTACGCTCACCTCGATTACTTATACTGCAACTGTTAAAAAAAGGAGCGTTGCCTCGGGGACAACGCTCCTTTTTTTAAGGCTAGTTTGTAATGTTCAACTGCAACTGCCTGGGCAAAGGTCAGTGTTGCAGCAGCCACAAGACATTTGAACGTAGCAGTTCGCACAAAGCGTTTTACCCTCGCACCTAATACAACAGTTAGATGGCGCTAGACTAACAGTTTCTCCTCGACCCCTAGTTGATGCTTTCTCAGGAATTTGTTCGACCACAGCTAAAATTTCAATGGTCGTCGCCGGAAAGACGGAAGTTGTTTTCGGGGATTTGAATGATGCTTCTAAAGATTCCACCTCTCTAAAAGAGCCATTGCTACCGTCTGCCAAGTCGAGAACTGTTATTTTCACCGTCCCCTTTGACTTATTCAGAACTTTCAAAGAAAAGCCCGTGGTTTGGCCGGTTTTTTCATCTTCAAGTTTGAGCAAGCCATCTTCGATCACGCGGGCTTCAACCCATGTGCCATCTGGTAAGGTGAGTTTAATCACCACAGCCGTTTCTTTAGTAGAAGCATTGGCTTTCACTTGCGGCAGAAAAGTCCCGCTGCCTAGCAAAAGGGCAAGACTAGCTACAAACATGGTGATTTGCTTTCTCATGTTCATACAAGTTTTCCTTTCAAGAGTAGAAAGTTGCCACCTCGATTTGCGTTATGCCACGGCATTTCGTGAGGCTGGCAAAACTGTCGTGGTGGGGGAAGGCGTGTTAAATATAGAGGAAGTCAAAGGGAGGGGTGCTTTACCTCGGACGGCCACCGAGTGGGCAAGGACAGTTATTTGTGTTACCGCTCCCTTTGACTTGGCACCTTTGCCAGAGCAATGTTTATGCCAGAGGCAGACAATACCAGAATCGGCGAAAAATGCAAGTTTTTTAGCAGAGACTATTAACTATAATGTCCACTAAAGTAGACGGCGCGTCTACAATAGTGGACGACCCGGAGACGCAAAGCGCACATTTCAGCCGCTTCTCAAAAATTCTCCTCCCCAAAAACAGAAGGCCGCGCCGGTTTATCTCCGCGCGACCTCTGTTGTTTGCGACCTCAAATGCTCGTCAAAACGTCTGATCTTAAGCCTTGCCGCCTTTTCCTTCGGACGCGGCGCGTGCTGCGACGGCGCGCTCGATCAAGTTGAGCAGCGTTCGGACGCCCACGCCCGTCGGCCCTTTAGAGCGATAAGGCTTGGCATCGTCGCCCCACGCCGTGCCCGCGATGTCGAGATGCGCCCACGAAACGCCGTCGGCAAATTCTTTGAGGAAAGCTGCCGCCGTGATCGTCCCGGCCTTGCGCCCGCCGACATTCTTGATGTCCGCGATGTCCGACTTGATCTGCTTCGTATACTCTTTATCGAGCGGCAACTGCCAGAGTTTCTCACCGACTTCCCTGCCCGCCGCGATAACTTCGTCAATCAACTCCTGATCCGTGCCGAGAATACCCGTGTTGACATCGCCGAGTGCGATGGAGACTGCGCCCGTCAACGTCGCGAGATCGACGATGCGTGTGGCGCCGAGTTTCTTCGCGTAGGCAATGGCATCGGCCAGAATCAAGCGGCCTTCGGCGTCCGTGTTGATCACCTCGATTGTCTTGCCCGACATGGCGCGCACCACGTCGCCCGGCTTCGTGGCCTTCCCCGAAGGCAGATTCTCCGTCGCGGGCACAACGCCGAGTAAGGGCATCGGCGGCTTCAACTGCGCCACCGCGCGCATCACACCGAGCACCGTCGCGCCGCCCGTCATGTCGTACTTCATCAACTCCATGTTCTCGCCCGGCTTGAGCGAGATGCCGCCGGAATCGAACGTCACGCCTTTGCCGACAAACGCGAGCAGGCCATCCGTGTTTCCGCCGCTGCCTTCGACGCCTCCTTCAGCTTTGCCATTGAAGCCTTCGGGCGTGTACTTCAAGATGATGAGCGCGGGCGGCTCTTCCGAACCGCGCGCCACGCTCAGGAGCGACCCCATCCCCAAGCCTTCCATGCGCTCGCGATCCAGTATGTCAACTTCCAGATTAAACTCGCTCGCAATCGCGCGTGCGCGCTCGGCCATGATGGTCGGCGTCATGTACGCGCCGGGTTCGTTGGCGAGATCGCGTGTGAAGTTAACGCACTCACCGATGATGCGCCCGCGCTCCGCGCCGCGCCGGAGAGCTTCTTCGCTTGCCCATTGCGTAATGATGACGAGCCGCTCGATAAGGCGTTCCTCTTTGTCGGACGTGCGATATTTGTCCGGCTCGAACAATGCCATCAAGACGCCTTCGACCGCCGCTGCCGCAGTCTGCTCAACGTCGCTTCCCGTCGCACGCGTGATCAGCCCGACGCTTTTAACGTTTCGCGCACGCAGCGCACGCGCGGCGGTTCCGGCCATCTGCGACACCTGCGCCGTCTTGTAGCCCTCGCGTTCGCCGACGCCGACGAGCAGCAAACGCTTCGCCTTCAATCCTTCGCGCGCGTCGCCGAGATGCACATAAACCGTCTCGCCCTCTTTGCCCGTGAGTTCTTCCGACTCGATCACGGATTTGATCAGGCCGCCCGTCGCCGCGTCCAACTCCTGCAAAAATCCATCGTGCGCCTGTTCGTCTTTGAAAACTGCTACGGCGAGAGCCTGCACTTCTGCATCGCCCACGCGGCCTGTGCTCACTTGAATATCCATATTAACTTTTATCTCCCGGTTAACGATTGCGCTCTTTCAGCGCGGCGCGTGTTTCGCGATCAACCGTCCGACGCATCTCCGTCTCGCGCTTGTCATAAAGTTTTTTGCCGCGCGCAACGCCGACTTCAAACTTGATCCGCCCTTTTTTCAGATAGACGCGGGTGACGATGAGCGTCATGCCTTTCACCGTCGCCTCCTGCTCCAATTTATCTATCTCACGTCTGTGTAACAAAAGTTTCCGCGTGCGCGTGGCTTCGTGATTATCGCGATTGCCGTAAGCATACGGCGAAATGTGGGCATTAAACAACCAGACTTCGCCCTCGCGCACGGCCACGTAAGATTCCTTCAACTGAATCTGCCCGTTGCGCACGCTTTTAACTTCCGTGCCCTTAAAGACGACTCCCGCCTCGTAAGTGTTCAGAATATGATATTCATGAAACGCCGAGCGATTCGTCAACAACACTTTTACTCCGTCCGCTTCTGTCATCTTCCTAACTTTCTCAAGCGCTCGCTCCTGCCAAATGCGCGTCACAATTTTTTCGGCTCACAGCCCCATGCCGGAAAACTCGCCGCGCGGAGGCCGCGCCATCAATTCTTCCGCCGCCGCCCGCACGCTCTTGCCTTCGTAGAGCACCGCATGCACCTGCTCCGTGATCGGCATCTCGATGCCCGTGTTATCGGCCAGCAACTTCACCGCGCGCGTCGTGCGCACCCCCTCGGCTACTTCGCGCATCCCGCGCAAAATCTCTTCGAGCGCACGCCCCCGCCCCAACTCCTGCCCGACATAACGATTGCGCGACAGCCCACCCGTGCACGTCAAAACCAGATCGCCCAACCCCGCGAGTCCCGCGAGCGTCTCGACGCGCCCACCCTCGGCCAGAGCCAGCCGCGTGATCTCGACCAAGCCCCTCGTGATTAAAGCCGCGACGCTGTTCGTGCCCAAGCCCAGACCCGCGACCATCCCCGACGCCAGCGCGATGACGTTCTTTACCGCGCCGCCGAGTTCCGTCCCTACGAGGTCGCCGTTCGTATAGACACGAAAATTCTCATGACTCAAAGCCGCCTGCACGGCCAGCGTCGCACGCGCATCGTAACCGGCGGCGACCACTGCCGTCGGCTGTCCGGCTGCCACCTCCTGCGCAAACGATGGACCCGACAGGCAGACGAAGCGCACCGTCAACTCTCTGCCCAGAACCTCTTCCGCAACCTCCGAGATGCGCTGTCCCGTCTCGATCTCGATGCCCTTCGTCGCGCTCACGAGCACTACTTCGGGACGCAAGTATCGCGCTGTTTGCACCAGCAACTCGCGCGTCGCGTGTGAAGGCGCAGCCAGTATCACGAGTTGCGCATCCCCAACCGCCTCGCCCAACTCGCCCGTCGCGCGCACATCGCCTTCCAGTTCGTGCGCTGCCAGATAGACTCCGTTCAAGCGTCGCTCGTTGATCCCCGCGACGACCTCCGCGTTACGCGACCACAATCTCACGGCATGCCCCGCGCGCCCGGCCACCATCCCCAACGCCGTGCCCCAACCGCCCGCACCGATGATCGCGATTTGAGACATCATTCAAACGATGAAGGAGAAACGAGGAACGATGAATTGCAAGCATATAGCAGTTGTCTTTCGTTCCACGCTCCTCGTTCCTCCTTCATCCTTTCCACCTGTTCTCCGTACCATTCAGCAGCCTGCCGATGTTGGCGCGGTGCATGAAGATGATGAGCGCGCCGCCGATGATGGCGACCGCCATCAGGGGAGCAAACGCGGCGTCGCCGTCTGACTTAGCCCTCTCGCTCAAGAGCCAGACGAAGAGAGGCAGCGTGGCCGTCGCCATGATCGAACCGAGCGAGATGTAGCGCGTTGCCCACACGACGGCGATAAAAACCGGGACGGCGAGCGCGACCGCTGCCGGCGTCAAACTCAAAAAGACTCCAAGCCCGGTGGCGACGCCCTTGCCGCCGCGAAATCTCAACCAGACCGGAAAGACGTGACCGACGACGACCGCTATCGAAGCGGCGGCCACCCACTCGTCGATGCCGAAGTCCGGCGCAAGCAACCAGCGCGCGGTGAGCGCGACGAGTGCGCCTTTGGCGGCATCCAGCGCGAGCGTCAGGATGCCTGCGCTACGTCCTGCGCGCCGCGTCACGTTCGTCGCGCCCGTGCCGCCAGACCCCGTCTCACGCACGTCGCCGCCGCCACGCGCGCGCACGATCAAATATCCGAACGGAATCGATCCCGTCAAATACGCGGCGACAATAAACAGCGCAGGCAGCAATCCTACCTCACCCCGCGACGGCGCAAAATTTTAGGCGACGAGCAAACGGCGACTATAACAACCAGCCGGAAGCGGCGGCAAGTGTGCGGGCGTGAGGAGACGCGCGCCGGAGTTCGAATCAATTCAGATGAGACGGCGACGCAAGAGATCGAGCGCGGCTTGCGAGGCGCGCCAGCGTATGAGTTGGCGGTCGCCGGGCAGCAATAGCTTGCGATGCTCCGTGTGCGCGTCGTCCGAGAGCGCGAGATAGACGAGGCCGACGGGTTTGTCTTCCGTGCCGCCGCCGGGTCCCGCAATCCCTGTGACGCTCAGGCCGAAGTCCGTCCCCGCGCGCTCGCGCACGCCCTCGGCCATCGCTTCGGCCACGGG
>DASWNS010000392.1:0-11259 GCA_036399115.1 Pyrinomonadaceae bacterium
ATTGACGACAAAACAATTGCAGTGTTAATGTCCGGCACTGTAAACAGATAAAAATTAACAGTTCGTTTTGCGAGGCCAAACCCCCCCGGCCTTAGTTCCGCAATCCCGACCGCGAACTGTCGTCAGAATTTCCCCGACGAAATTCCAGTTTGATCCGTTAGTTGCCGTTCCGTCATGCCGAAATTTTCGCTTTAGAAAATCTTCATCTTCCGTCGTATGCGCCGGGAAGCGCAGCAAGTGAAGGCCGCTCTGTCGGCTAAGGTCGCAAAAAACTGTGGGTCAAGGTCGAGCGCAACGCGTCCGCAATGCGAATGTCGTTGAAATAGAGCTTGACGCGCCGTGAAAGCGGCACAGGCTCAAGTTTTTCTCAAGGGCGCGGGCGTAAGCTGTCAGACATCAACTGCGGAACGGGTTTCTAACTCATTACCTATCACTCGCTGTTCCCGAAGCTCCGACAGGTAGTGGAGAGGGAAAGCTACAGGGGCGGCGCATCGTGCTTATCGTTTGAGCATTCCTCGATGCGACGACAAATCAAGGTTGCCGATGCTCTGGAGGAACACATTAATGAACACGCGTCGAATTTTTCTCGCGACAGCTTTGGGGCTGCTCGTCCTTGCAGTCATCATGCCGGGGCTGTTCGGGTCTGCCGCCGAAGCCGTGCGGCAGGACTGGATTAACGCCCCGCGCAGCGGCGGCGTGCGCCCGCCCGAAAAGGATGTGCGCGGCGGCGTGCACGGCGTCCCGAAAAGCCCCGTCGCGCGTGCGCTCTCCGAGACGCAGACGAAAGGTTTGAGAGCCTTGCAGGCCGAAGTCGGCGGCGCGCCGCTCGTCGTGCAGTACAACGCTCTGACGAGCACGCCGCGCCACCTCTTCAGTCGCGCGGGCTACCTGACGCCGCCGAAGGAGGGCGACGCAGAGAACATCGCGCGCGGCTTCCTCAAACGCTGGCAGGGAATCTTCCGCTTCACCGACGCCGATCTCGACGCGCTCAAGATCAAGAGCCGCTCGCGCCTCGCAGACATGGGCATGGACGTGCTCGTCTTCGAGCAGCAAGTGGGCGGCGTGCCCGTCTACAAGGGCGAGGTGCTGGTTAACGTCAACCGCGAGGGGCGCGTGCTGAGCGTCGGCAGCGACAGCTTCCCGCAGTTGAAGGTGACGAACCGCGTGGCGATCACCCCGGCGGCGGCCATCGAATACGCCGCGCGAGACATGGGACTCTCCGGCTATAACGGCCAATCGCTCGGCGCGACGCGTGTGCTGGCCGCTTACGGCAGCCCGAAACCGCGTTTCATCGAAGGGCAGAAATTCAGCGGCGGCAACCTGTTCACGGACGAGATCGTCGTGACGCGCACCGTCTTCCCGCTCGGCGCGGAGGCGCGCCACGCCTACAAGTTTACGCTCACCACGCCGCAGTTCTCCGGCATCGTCTGGGAGAACGTGGTGGACGCGCAGACGGGCGAGGTCTTGCACCGTTTCAGCCTCACGATGTTTCAGGGACAGGTGAAGAAAGAGCGTGTCAAGGGAGTAGACCGCACGGCGTCGCCTTCGTTCGGCCCGCCGGGAGGCGGCGCGATTGACAGTCGCCGCTCGTCGTTCCGCCCGGACGTGCAAGACCTCGTTGAGAGCTTCAACCCGGCGGGCACGGCTCAAGCGAAAATCTTCGACTCCGCGCCCACCGGCCTGAGCGGGCGACGCGGCTTCGGTCGCGCGGCGACGCGCGGCACGCGCCCCGGCTACGCGCCGGAAAACCCCGCCCCCGCCAGCGTCGCGCGCAACAGCGGTCGCGGCTTCCGCGAATCGCTCGTCCGTGCGCGCATCGAGAACCCGTATTCAGTTCCCGGCGGCGCGCTCGCCGCGCTCATCTACAACACGCCTTTCGGTCAGGTCTTGCGCGGCATGCCCGACGCGCTCAACCCTTCGCCCGCTTCGCCCTTCGGCTGGTACTACCTGCCCACCGGCACGGGCGGCGCGGAGATCACCGAAGACGACACCGGACGCGCCTCCACCAAGAACTACGGCTACACGATGGCTGACGAGGCCAAGCGGCGCAACACTCCCGAAAACGCGCCCGTACCCTGTACCGGCACGCTGCCGACGCGCGATTGCGACCAGCCTTTCTCCGCTACCCTGACGTCGCTCGTCGGCGCACCGAGAGTGTTGCCGGACGGTCGCTCGCTCTCGTCCGTCTTCGAGTCGAACTACACGGAGGGCAATAACGTCCTCGTCTCCGACGACCGCGCCAACGACGACGAGACGACCAACGGCATTCGCGGCTACGACCCGAACCGCCAGTTCATCGCCACGCGCTTCGACTTCACGAACAGCTACGAATTCGGCAACGCAGACGCGGCAGGACAAGGCCCCGGCGGCGCGGAATGTCTCCCGCTCGTCGGCCCCTGCGACGTGGTCTTCCCCGCGAGCGCAGACCCGGACATCTTCCCCGGCACGCTCACGCTCTTCTACTACAACAACATCCTGCACGATTACATGTACAACCTCGGCTTCACCGAAGCCACGTTCAACTTCCAGCAGGACAACTTCGGACGCGGCGGCGCGGGGCGCGACGGCGTCGTCGCACAGGTGCAGGACGGTTCCGGCACTGACAACGCCAATATGTCGCCCACGGTCGAAGGCGCGAAGCCGCGCATGCAGATGTACGTCTTTACAGAGACGGGCTTCCGCCGCACCGACGGCTCTTTCGACTTCGACATCGTCGGGCACGAACTCATGCACGCCATCAACAACCGCGCCGTCGGCAAAGGCGACACGGGCTGCGTGGGCAACGGGCTGGCCGGAGAGTCCGGCGGGCAGGGCGAAGGCTGGGGCGACTACCTCGCCTGCTCAATGGCAGACGACGACGTGGAAGGCGAATACGCCACGGGCGAATACGACATCGGCATCCGCCGCATCCCTTACACCAACTATCGCTGGTCTTACAACTCGCTCAACGGTCAGGGACTCACACGCCGCGACCGCAGCTACAACCCGGCAGCCGTGCCCGACCCGAACCCCGGCGCGATCCCGTTCGAGGTGCACGACGGCGGCGAGTACTGGGCGGCCACGCTCTGGGACATGCGCGAGTTGCTCATCATGAAGCAGAAGGTGGACAACGCTTATCCCGGCATCTTCTTCGACGGCACGCGCCGTCTCGGCTCCGGCGCAACTTTCTATATCGGCGACCGTCAGGTGCAATCCGTTGACACGAAGCACCCGATTGAATACCGCCCCGAGTTCAACACGCACGTGCAGGGACTCGACCCGACCGTGCCGCCCGACCCGAACATCATCGCCGCCGAGCACATCGTCCGCCCCGGCGCGGTCGCCAACGAGATTCAAACGACCGGCAACCGCAACGGCGCGCTCTCGACCGCTCTCCGGCGCGGCGCGTTCCTCGCCGACCTCCTGATGATGCGTGGCATGCAGCTCTCGCCCTGCAACCCGACCTTCGTTGATTCGCGCGACTCGATCCTGCTCGCCGACCGCGAACGCTTCGGCGGCGAAAATCACGCCATCATCTGGCGCGCGTTCGCCAGCCACGGCGTCGGCGCGCTCGCCACCTCTTCGTCGAACGGTGGCGTCGGCGGCACGGTCGTCGAAGACTTCTCCGTCCCGGCGGGCGTCACGACCTGCGAACAGCAGGGGCCGCTTACCGCTCCGGTCTTCGTCCTCTCCAACAACGTCAACAACACGGCCACCATCACCATTTCGCCCCTCGTGGGCGCGGCGCGCTTCATCATCTCGCGCGCCGAGAGCGCGGATGGCCCGTTCGTCACCATCGCAGACGTGCCCGCCGACCCGATCAACCCGACCGTCTATAACGACAACGACGGCGGGCAAGGGCTGATTTTGAACAAGACCTACTACTATCAGGTGCGCGCCGCGCGCGACGCCGAGATGAACTGCGTCTCTGGCGCGTTGACGCAAAGCATCAAGATCACTGTCGGCATCGTCGTCAAACCCGCGCCCATCTTCACGGGCGTCAACGAAGTCTTCGACCCGAAGGCTTGCAACGTGCTCGTCGTCGGCTGGGGTCCCGCGACCTCCGCCAACCTGACCGCCGACATCGTCTACGATGTCTACCGTTCGGAGACGGCCAGCGATCCGGGACCAACCACCGAAAACCCGACCAATCCTTCCGACGCGCCGCTCGAACCGACCTTCGAGCCGACGGCGCAGAACCGCATCGCCACGGGCGTCCGTGGCACGTCCTACGTGGATACGGGACTCAAGCGCAATCGCGTCTATTACTACATCGTGCAGGCGAGAGACGTGGACGCCGGTAAGATCGACACGAACAACACGGGCAACCGCAGGGTCAAGTTCAACGCGCCGTCGTCGCCCGGTATCACGAACACGCCGGTCTTCGCCTTCGAGGACTTCGAGGAGGGCGAGGTCGGGCAGGACGACTCGAACCTGCGCTTCACGCCGCCGCTCATAGACGCGGGCAACGATCCGAAGGCAGAGATTGCGAACTTCCAGCGCGTCACGGGCGTGCAAGTCTCGACCGGCTCGGAAACGGGCGTCGTGACGAGCATGATGTACGGGCCGGACTTCAACCCCGGCGATCCCGCCAACAACTGTGGCGGCGAAGGCGGCGGGCAAAGCGATTTCTCCACCACCATCGGCCCCATCACGCTCAGTCCCGACTCCGTGATGGAGTTCGACCACTTCTTCATCACCGAGGCGGCCTTCGATGGCGGCGTGTTAGAGGTCAAAGTCGGCGGCGACGCGACCTTCAACTCGACGCCCTACCCGGACAACATCACCACTTTCGACCTCGGCAACTTCATCGTCGAAGGCGGTTACAACGGGCGTCTCAACGGCGACCTGCCGGAAGTTCCGCTCGACGGTTCGCAACTGCAAGGACGGCGCGCTTACACGGGCGCGAAGGCCGCGCTGCACCACGTCCGCATCCCGCTCGAAGCCTTCGCGGCGGGCGGCGTGCACAACCCGCAGGGCTTGCCCGTGCGCATCCGCTTCCGCATGGTTTCCGACGTGCTGAGCGTCCCGTCCTGCAACGCGGGCTGGTTCATAGACAATCTGGCGATCAACAATCTCGACCCGGCCAGTTGTCCCACGCTGGGCGCAATCGGCGTCGGCGATCTCATCATCAGCGAGTTTCGCTTCCGTGGCGCGAACGGTGAAAACGACGAGTTTATCGAGTTGTACAACACGACGAACTCGCCCATCATCGTCAACGCCTTCGACGGCTCGGCAGGCTTCACGCTCGCCGCGCCCGACGCGAACGGCGTGCTCACCGTGCTCACCACCATTCCGAGCGGCGCGACCATTCCGGCGCGCGGCCATTACCTCATCGCCAATAACAGTCCGGGGGGCTACAGCCTCAAGGACTACGGCGGCACGGACAGAGCTTTGCCCGATGCCACCTACACGACCGACATTCCGGACGGCTCCGGCGTCGCGCTCTTCCGCACGACCACGCCCGCGAACCTGACGCTCGAAAACCGTCTCGACGCAGCCGGACACAGCATCGCGCCGCCGCTCTACAGAGAGGGCGCAGGCATCGGAGGCCGCCCGACATCCAACGGGGAGTACAGTCATGTACGCAAACTGACGACCGGCTTCCCGCAGGATACGAACGATAACGAGAACGACTTCTTCTTCATCGGCACTGCGGGCGAGACGATCTACGGTCTTGATAGCGATGCCTCCATCCTCGGCGCGCCGGGTCCTGAAAACAGGTTCAGCCCGATCCAGCGCAACGCCGTCGTCAAGGCTTCGCTCATCGACCCCGGTTGCTCCGGCTTCGGCACGCCCACGAGCGCATGCGCACGCGTCCGCACGGCAGAGGGAGCCAACAACCAGAACGCAGCCTTCGGCACGCTCCTGATTCGTCGCAAGTTCAAGAACACGACGAACGAGGGCATCCGGCAGTTGCGTTTCCGTGCCGTGAACATCAGCACGCTCGGCAATCAACTGCCCGGCGAGGCCGACATCCGCATGCTCTCTTCGAGCGACCTGACGGCGACAGACTCAAACGGCAATGATGTCTTCATCGAAGGGCTGACACTGGAAGAGAATCCGCCCGCGCAACCGGGTGGCGGAGGTCTTAACTCGACCGTGCGGCTCGGCACGATCACGATGGGTCACCCGCTCGCGCCGGGCAACTCCGTCAACGTGCAATTCCGTCTGGGCGTGATGACCGGCGGCAATTTCCGGTTCCTGGTCAACGTCGAGGCATTGCCGTAAAACGTGCGGCACTCGCCGCGCATTCACAAACTGCCCGCGCCGCCGAAGTTTGCAAAGACTCCGGCGGCGCGGTTTTCTTGCCGCCGCGCCTGCGCGCGACGAAATCTAAACCGCCTTATTTCATCAATAAGGGCGTTTCACCTGAGAGTGTGGTTGACACGCGCCCCTCTCCAACATATAGTGTGCCTCTCCCACGCCGCGCCTAGCGGCTGTGCTTTTAGACAAAACACCTTGTCCGCTGTTCGCGTCTCTCGCAGACGAAAGTTGCACGCATGTTCAGATTACAAAGATTAGAAATAACCGGCTTCAAATCATTCGCCGATTACACCGACCTCGTCTTCACGGGCGAAGGCATCACGGGCGTCGTCGGTCCAAACGGCTGCGGCAAGTCGAACGTGGCCGACGCTATCGCCTGGGTTTTGGGCGAGCAGCGCGTCAAGCACCTGCGCGGCGCGGAGATGAAAGATGTCATCTTTCAAGGCTCCCGCAATCGCCAGCCGAGCGGCATGGCCGAAGTCGTGCTGCATCTCGTGCGCGATGAAGCATCGTATGAAGAGTCGGACATAGACGACATAGATTCCACGCTCGAAGAGATTGACGAGCGCAGCGAACTCGTCGAAGAGAAACTGTTGCCGGAAGTGGCGGTGGCGGCAGAGATGCCCGCCGCTGATGCCGAGGCCGCCGTCAACGTGGAGGTGATGACGGTTTCCGGCGCGGTGTCTGATGAGGTAAATGCTAACGGGAATGAGACGGCGTTGGCAGTGGTCGCCGCCGGGGAGCAGAGTCCGGAAGCGTTGACGGCGAAAGTTCAGCAGCATCACAAACGTCACTGGCGTCCGCGTCGTCTCGCGCTCGGATTTGCACCGGGCGAGACGGTGACGGTGACGCGCAGGCTCTATCGCGACGGCGAGAGCGAGTATCTACTGAACGGGCGCACCTGTCGTCTGCGCGACATACAAGACCTGTTCTCAGGCACGGGGCTGGCGGGCGCGCACTACGCGATCATCGAGCAGGGACGCATCGGACAGATTCTTTCGGCGAAGCCGATGGATCGCCGTTCGCTGATTGAAGAGGCGGCGGGGATCACGAAGTTTCGCGTGCGGCAGCGCGCGGCGGAAGCGCGTCTGGAAGGAGCGCGCGGGAACCTGCGTCGCGTCTCGGATATCGTCTCGGAGATCGAGCGGCAGGTCGGGAGTTTGCGCCGGCAGGCGGCGAAGGCGCGTCGTTACCGTGCGCTGCGCGAAGAGTTGCGCGAACTTTTGCGCCACGTCTATGCGGCGGACGAGCGGGCTTTGACCGTCGCGCTCGAAGAATTGCGCACGCATCTGGCCGCCTCAGCCGAAGAGGTGAGCACGCTCGCGTCGCAACTCGAAGCGCATGAAGAGGAGTCGCGGCGTGCTACGGCGGAAGCGCGCGAGTGTGAAGAAGAACTCGCGGCGGCGCGTGCGTCTGTGGCGGACGCGGCCTTGCAGCGCGACCGGCGCGAGCGCGAACGCGCTTATCAACGCGAGCAGGCCGATGCTTTAGAGCGTCGCGTTTCAGACATCACGGGACAGATGGAGATGGTGCGCGAACGTCTGGCGACGGTTGAGTCCGACCGCGAGACGCTGCGCGCGGGCGATGCGCAGTTGCGCGTCGAAGCGGAAACCACTGCACAGGCGTTGCAGGAAGCCGAAGCGATCTATGCGCGTCGCCTCGCGGAAGTGCTGGAAGCCGAGACGCGGATCGAGGCGGCGCGCGCAGAGTTGCTGACGCACACGGCGGTCGCCGAACGTCTCTCGGAGATCAACCGCCAGTTGGATGCGACGCTCGAACGCCTCGCCTTGCAGGCCGAAGGGCTGGAGCGCGAAGGCGAACGCGCACGCGCCGCACACGCCGAGTTCACCTCGCAATCCGAGACGCTCGAATCCGAGATCAAGGCGGCGCGCGCGCGCCTCGACGTGTTGAACGTCGAACGCGGCGCGGCGTCGGAGGGCGTGGCCGCCGCGCGGAGTCTGGTGAGCGCGACCCTAACGGAGTATGCGCGGATGCGTGAAGAGGCTGCGCGCGTGCGCAATCGTCTCGACACGCTCGCCGAACTCGACGAGAAGCGGGCACTCTATTCGCAGGCCGTGCAGCGCATCTTTTCCGCAGAGCACGCGGACGAAGCCGAGATCGATCCGGAGAAAGATTTTCACACCATCGGCACGCTCGCGGACATGCTGCAAGTCGCGCCGCAGTGGGAGCACGCCGTCGAGAGCATCTTCGGTTCGTACCTGCAAACCGTGATCGTGCCGACGCCGGACGATGCTTTTCGCGCCGCCGCGTGGCTCGAAGCCAACAACGCCGGACGCGCCACCTTCCTCGTCGCCGGGCTTCACGGCGCGAGCGCGGCGGATGCGGGCGGCGATTATCTTTCGCGCGGCACTCTGACCGACGCGAACGAGCGTCTGACCGGACTGCGGCTCGGCGACCTGCTCGGTGCGCCGCGCGAGATCGCGACGGTGCTCTCGCGCACGCTCCCGCGTGAGATGAGCGCGCGCCTCGCGGACGATCTGGAGGGCGCGATGACGCTCTCCTTCACGACGGGCGACATGTGCGTGACGCCGCGCGGCGAATGGGTGGCGGGCGGGCAACTGCTCGGCGCGGGCAATCCGCACGCGGTCGAAGAGGGCACGGGGCTGCTCGCGTTCAAGCGCGAGATGCGCGAACTCGAATCGCGCGCCGCAGACCTCGCTTCGGAAGTCATCTCGGCGGAGGATTCGGTGAGCGTGGCGCGTGCGCGGCTCGTCGAGTTGGAGGATGCGCTGGTCTTGATCGCGGAGCAGATCGGGCGCGAGGAGCGCGAACAGGTGGCGCGCGAACTCAACGCGGCGCAGTTGACGCAGGAGATCGAGCGGGCGGCGCGTCACCTGCGCGTCGTGGCCGACGACACGGCGCGGCTGGCGGAAGAGCGGCGCGAGTTGCAAGCCCGGCGCACGCTGGGGACGGCGGAAGCAGAAGCGGCGGAAGCGGCGCGTCTGGCCGCCACAGTCTCGGTCGCGGAAGCGGCGGAACTTTTGGCCGCCGAACGACGCGCGGCGGAAGTCGAAGGCGAGCAGTTGAATCGCCAGCGGATGGCCTCGGCTGCCGCCGCCGAACGCAGGCGCGCGACGGCCTCCGAACTCCGGCGCATGGAGACGGAGAACACAGACCTCGAAGCGCGACTCGAACGCTACGCCACGGAGATCGAAGAGATGCGTGCGCGGCTCGAAGAGTTGCGGCGCGCGATGAGCGAGATGGATGCGACCGCCGGAACGGTTGAGAGCGAACGCGCCGCGCGCGAAGCCGAAGTGGCGACGGCGGCGGAGCGTCTGGCGGAAGCGCGTGCGCGCGCCGACGCGCTCTCAGACGAGTTGACGGAGTTGAACCATCGTGCGGCGGCGGCGCGGGATGTGCGTGCGACGCTCGAAGTCAACCGTGCGGAGACGGCGGCTCGTTTGAACTATCTGCATGAAGCCTGCATGGCCGAACTCGCGCAGTCGCTCGAAGAGATCGTGACGGCCTATGAGGCGGACGCGGAGTTTGATCTGGAAGCGGGACGCGCACGGGTCGAAGAGTTGCGCGCACGCGTGGAGAGTTTCGGCGCAGTCAACATGATGGCGCTCGAAGAACTGGCCGAGTCGGAAGAACGGCTGGCCTTCCTGACGACGCAGCGACAGGACATCGTTGACGGCATTGCTTCGACGGAAGAAGCCCTGCGCGAGATCAAGCGACGTTCGCGCGAGCGTTTCCGTCAAGCCTTCGAAGAGATCAATCGTAATTTCGGGCAACTCTTCCTCGAACTCTTCGGCGGCGGGCGCGGCGAGATGAGCATGATCGACGCGGACGACGTGTTGGAGTCAGGGATCGACATCATCGCGCAGCCGCCGGGCAAGCGGCTGCAAAACGTGCTGCTGCTTTCGGGCGGCGAGAAGGCGATGGCGGCTCTGTCGCTCGTGCTCGCCATCTTCCGTTATCGCCCGTCGCCCTTCTGCCTGCTCGACGAAGTTGACGCGCCGCTCGACGAGGCCAACATCGGACGCTTCACGGCGAAGATCGCAGAGATGGCAACCAGCACGCAGTTCATCGTCATCACACACAACAAGCGCACGATGGAGATCGCACGCGCGCTCTACGGCGTGACGATGGAAGAGGTCGGCGTCTCGAAACTTGTCTCGGTTAAGTTTGATTGAAACGTGAAGAGAGAGAATTTACTCAAGGCCGCTTTAGTCGTCGCCGCGCTTCTTTTCCAGAGCGCGGCGATTGGCACTGCGGCAGCCGCCACGCAGAGCAAGAAAGCCACCCGGCGGAAAGCGAGCCGGACGACGGGCAGCAAAACCGCTCCCGAAGAGACGACGCCCGACCCCTCCGCCGCTCGCGCGCCCGACGCCAAAACCAACAATCGTGAAGCGACGCCCGAAACGCAGAGCACGCCCGCCAAAAAAGCGACGGCGGCTGTTGCTGTGCCCGGCGCGGCTGCGTCGAATGCGTTGCGCTACTCTTACGAATTCAAACAACCGGAGTTTAACGTCAGCCGCATCTTGATCGAGCACGACGGGGAGGGGCGCGGGCAGGTTTCGTTCGCGCGAAAGGAGAGCGCGGAAATCTTCACCGACCCGCTCGAAATCTCGCCCGCCGCGCTCGCGCGCATCAAGACGGCATGGGAAGCCCTGAATTTTCTCGACTCGACTGCGAGCTATCAGGCCGACAAGCAGTTTCCGCATCTCGGTACGATGACCCTGCGGATGAAGCAGGGCACGCGCGAACGCGCAGCCGAGTTCAACTGGACGCATGATGAGGGAGTCACTACGCTCGTCAAGGAATATCGCGCCATCGGCGAGCAGCAACTCTTCATCTTCGACGTGACTTTAGCGCGACAGTATCAACCGTCCGACACGATCAAAATCTTCCAGCGTCTCGAAAGCCTCATCAAGCGCAACGAGCTGTCCGACACTGCGCAACTCGTCCCGCTCCTGCGCGACCTCACGACGGACGAACGCATCCCGCTCATGGCGCGCAACCACGTTACGCGCCTGCTTAAGAAGATCG
>DASWNS010000393.1:0-10945 GCA_036399115.1 Pyrinomonadaceae bacterium
CGTAGATTGCTCGCGCCTGTGAACGGGCGCAACTCTTTGAACGTGCCGTCGCCGTTGATGTCGGCGACGGAAGAGACGCGCGCCGCGAACGTAGATTTGAGCGGCGTGAATTTGCCCTGCGCGTCGCCGAGCAAAACTTGCGCGCCACCTGAATCGGAGATGATGAGATCGAGCGCGCCGCTGTTGTCCAGATCAGCCGCGAACAGGCGCGCACGGTCGTTCGACGGTTCGTTGTCCGGCCTGAGAGCGACGCGTGCGATTTCCGCGCTCGTCCAATCGCGCCCTTCGTCTCTGTCGGAGAGGCGGAGAATTGCGCCGTCGCTTTTGAGCAGGAGGAGATCGAGAGCCTCGTCACCGCTGGTTTCCGCCGCTGCGAGCGCGACGGCCTGAGTTGTCGCGGCAGGGATGCTGCGCGGTCTGAACTGGCCGACGCGTTCGTTTGTGAAAACCGCGAGACGACCCTCGGCGTCGAGAGTCGCGGCGTCGGGGTCGCCGTCGGCGTCGAAGTCAGCCCAGACGAAGCGGCGTAGATTGCTCGCGCCTGTGAACGGGCGCAACTCTTTGAACGTGCCGTCGCCGTTGTTTCTCATGACCACGGCTTCGCCCGCGTTTGCTCCGGTGACAATATCGAGGTCGCCGTCGGCTTCAATGTCCGCCGCCCACACGCCCGCGTAAGAAGCGTTGACGATAGCGTTGGAGAGCATGGTCGCGGCGGTGACATCGGTGAATTTGTCGGGCGCGTCCTGTCGAAAGAGACGCACGCCGCCCGCGCCCGCGAGGACTAAATCGGTCTTGAAGTCGTAGTTGAAATCTAGAGCGAGAACGTGGTCGGGGGTTGTCGCGGCAATTTGAGACGAAGCGGGAGGGAAGGCGAGCGTGACGCCGCCGGGCAGACGCAGGCCGCGCGCGTCGGCGTTGATGACGACGGGCTGACTCTCCGCGTCGAGCGTGACGGCGACGCTCGTGTCCCAACTTTCAGTGTCGCCCGTGCCCGCGCCTTCGGCGTTAAAAGTTAAATCGGCGTCAGGCGCGGCGGGTGTAAATTCCGGCGCAGCGAGTTTGAGCGGGCGCGCGAAAGGCTCCGCCTCTTCGCCGGGCGCGGATTTGACCTGCGCCAGACTGCGTCGATATTCAGGCACGCGCACGAGCACGTTGCGCAGGAATGCGACGCGCGTGGCGGCGGCGCGCGGATCGTTTGCGGCAGCCGTCTGGAGCGCGCTCCATTGCTGTTGAACTTCGGGCGGCCACGCGGCGGCGTTCGCGGCGAGACGCGCGACGGATGCTCTCAACGTGTCGGCGTCGCCTCGTTTCGCGGCAACGCGCGTCAGTTCCAGTTGCGCGGCGAGATTGTCCGGCTGTGCGTCTAAAATTTTCTGAAAAAGCTGTTGGACTTCTAGCGCGCTTGCGTCGTCGCCCTGCCGTTCGAGTTGCTCGGCGAGCGTGTAGGCAGCCTTGAGATTGCGCGGGTCCAGTTCTATCGCTTTGCGTAGCGCCGTGACGGCTTCGGGGAAACGCCCGCGCGTGCTTTCAAGCAGGCCGATCAGGAAATGAAGCTCGCTGTTGTCGGAGGCGAGTGCGCGCGCTTTCTCGAAACGCTCGGCGGCCACGTCCAGATTGCGCTGGCGCAAGGCGAGCAGCCCGTAATTAGCCCAGCCCGCAGGCTCCGCCGGGACCAGTGCGACGAGCCGCGCGAGGTCGCTTTCGGCGCGCACGTCGTCCCCGACCTGCAACCCAGCCAACCCGACGTAGAAGGCGGAAATCGCCTCTCGATATTCTTTGGAATTTTTATCCGGCAGTTGCGGCGCGCGCTCGCAGCCGCCCGCGAGGCACAGGAGCGCGAAGAGAAAAGCGAAGATAACCCGTGCGGCGGGCTGCGTTTTAGTTGACATTAGGATTTTATGACGCGGCAACGTCACACGTTTCGTTGTATAACGAGGCACGCGGCGTGGTTTCACGTTTTAACCGCTTGCGAGCTTATATGCTACTTTACCAGATGCCAAAATGATCTGCATCAGGGCTGCCTTTTGTTGTAGAAGCAAGCAACTATGAAGACGCTCAAACGGTTTATTCTCTCGCTCGCCATCCTCGGCGGCGCGTTGATTTTGACGTACACAGGTTCGACCCGCAGCGCATCGCCCGCACGCGCTCAAGCTCCCTCGTCGTCTACGGCGGCGAGCCGGGAGGAAGCCTATCGCGCGAACAATCTGGGCGTGGCGATGCTTGAACAGTTCAAGCACAAGGAAGGTGCGGAACAGTTCGCGCGCGCGTTGAAGATTGATCCCATGCTCGCGGTCGCGCGCGCAAACCTGAGCATCGCGCTCTACAACGTGCCCGATCTCGCGGGCGCGCAGCGCGAGGCGCAGGCAGCCGCCGCGCTCAACCCGAACGCGCCGCAGCCTTTCTATGTGCTCGGCATGATCGCGAAGACGCAGAACCGCGCGGACGAAGCCGTGGCGGCGTTCCAGCGTGTTTTGAAGATAGACCCGGGCGATGTCGGCGCGAATGTGAATCTCGGTCAACTCTACGCGCAGCAACTCAAGTACGCTGAAGCCATCGCCGTCTTTCGCACCGCGCTCCTGACGGAGCCTTATAACACGACCGCTCTCTACAATCTCGCCACGTCATTGATTCGCGGCGGCGACCGCGCCGAAGGTCAGAAACTGATTCAACTCTTTCAGGAGATACGCCGTCGCGGAAGCGGGACGACAATTGGCACGACTTATCTGGAACAGGGACGCTACGCAGAAGCCACCGCCTCCACCGGCCTCGAACCCGACCTCGTCGATAAGACGACGCCAGCCGCCGGTTTCACGGATGCCACCGCTGCCACCATCTCGCCCGCTCCGGCGGCGGACACGGGAGCGGGCGCACCAGTCCGCTCAATCATCGGGCGTCGTTTCAAGGCGAGCGAGTTCGGCGACAACGCAAGGCGCGACATCGCAGCCGCGCTCGGCCAGAGCGTCTTGCTTTTCGATTACGACGCGGATAACGATCTCGACCTGCTACAGGCGAGCGGCAGCGAACTGCGTCTCTATCGCAACGACGGCGGCAAGCTAACGGATGCGACGGCGCAGAGCGGCGCGCTCGCCGCGAAGACGAGCGGCGCATGGACGGCGTCGGTCGCAGGCGATTACGACAACGACGGCAGACCCGACCTGTTCCTCATGCGCGACACAGGCGGCGCGTTATTCCATAACGACGGCGGCGGAAAGTTTTCCGATGCGACGCGCACCGTCGGCCTCCCGTCTTATCCATATCTCTCCGCCTCCGTCGCCTTCCTCGACGCCGACCACGACGGCGATCTGGACATCTTCGTCGCCGGACTCGCCGACCTGTCGAAGCCACTGGCGGGCAAAGATACGTTCATCTTTCCCGAAGACTTCAACGCCGCGCCGGGCATGCTCTGGCGCAACGACGGGAACGGTAAATTCACCGATGTCACGACCGACGCGAAGCTCGGCGCACCCTCTCGCGCCTTCGCCGTCGTCCCCACGGACTTCAATAACAAGCGCGACGTTGATCTGCTGGTCGTCAACTACAACGCCGCGCCCGATCTCTACAGCAACCAGCGCGACGGCTCTTTCAAGAACGTCACACGCGATGTCGGCCTCGACGTGAGCGGGCGTTGGACTTCCGCTGCGGCGGGCGACTACAACAAAGACGGTTTCACGGACTTCTTCTTCGGTCGCGCCGACGGCGCAGGTCTGTTTGCCACGAGCGACGGGCGAGGCCGCTTCACGACCAACCCTGCGCCGGACGGGACGGAGCGCACGACCGCCGCGCAGTTTCTCGATTATGACGGCGACGGTTTGCTCGATTGTGCGACGTTCGCGGATGGCTCGTTGAAGGTCTGGCGCAACGTCGGAGATGGCTGGGCTAACGTCTCGGAGCGCGCCGTCGCCAGAGATTTATCCGGCAAGGCAGCGGCAGAGTCTAACGAATTGGTGCGGCACACCTTTGCGAGCGGCGACATCGAAGCGGACGGAGACGTTGATCTGTTTGCCGTCGCGCCTGCGGGAGCATTGCGCGTTGCGCTCGGCGGTGGTGGCGTAAACCGCTCGTTGAGGGTCAATCTCGCAGGGCGCGTCAGTAACCGGAGCGCAATCGGAGCGAAGGTGGAGGTGCGCGCCGGAAGTCTGGTTCAGAAACTCGAAACCTATTCGGCGTCGCCCGCGCCTGCGCCCGCGGACATTCAAGTGGGTCTGGGCAAACGCCAGACGGCAGATGCGGTGCGCGTGCTCTGGCCTGCGGGAATCGTCCAAGCGGAGACGGAGATTGCCGCCCCGCCGACCGGCGCGGGGAAGAACGCTTCGGCCAGTCTCTCGATCACCGAACTCGACCGCAAGCCTTCGTCGTGTCCTTACCTCTACGCCTGGAACGGCGAGCGTTTTGCGTTCGTCACAGATTTTATGGGCGGCGGCGAGATAGGCTACTGGGTAGGCGCGGGCGGGCGTTACAACACGCCCGACCCGGTCGAGTATGTGCGCATTCGCGGCGACGGGTTGAAGCCGCGCGCAGGGCGTTACGAGCTGCGCATCTCGAACGAGTTGGAAGAGGCTGTCCTCTTTGATCGTTTGCAACTCGTGGCGGTCGCGCACCTGGAAGGCACGGAAGTTTACCCGAACGAAGGCATGACGAGTGCGCCTCTACCGCCGTTCAAACTCTACACGACGAAGGGCGCGCGCCCGCCTCTCGCAGCCTATGACGAGCGCGGCGACGTGCTCGCGCGCGTGGCCGCCTTAGATCGCGAATTTGTCGAAGGCTTCCCGCTCGATGCGATACGCGGTTACGCCGCCAAACATTCCCTGACGTTGAAACTAGCTGAAGAGTCGGCGATGCAAAGTCGCCTGCTGCTGCTTTTGACGGGCTGGACCGATTACGCTTTCTCAAGCGACAACGTTGCCGCCGCTCAGGCGGGGAAGACTTTGCGCCCGCCCGCGCTGCAAGTCAAAAACGCGCGTGGGGAATGGCAGACCGTCATTGAAAACATCGGCATCCCCGTCGGTCGCCCGCAGACCGTGCCCGTCGATTTGACGGGCAAGTTCCTGACGACGAATCGTGAAGTTCGCATCGTCACGAACATGCGCATCTACTGGGATCAAGTGCTGGTTGATACTTCAAGCACGCACGCGCCCGTGCGGATGACGCGGCTTGATCCGGCGGTCGCGGATTTGCGCTGGCGCGGCTATTCTGCGGAAGAAACGCCCGACGGGCGCGAGCCGTTCACCTACGCTTACGAGCGAGTCTCTTACACCTCGCCCTGGAAAGTGATGCCGGGACGCTACACGCGCGAGGGCGACGTGCGAAAACTGTTGCGCACGACAGACGACATGTTCGTTATCACGCGCCCCGGCGATGAGATCATACTTTCTTTTGACGCGAATAAATTGCCGCCGCTGCCCGCAGGCTGGACCCGCACGTTTCTGCTCTACGCGGATGGTTTCAGCAAAGAGATGGACATCAACTCGGCCACGCCCGACGGGCTTGAACCGCTCCCGTTCCACGGCATGACCCGTTACCCTTACTCCGCGCCGGAAGCATACCCGCTGACGCCCGCGCGCCGTGCCTATCTGGAACGCTACAACACGCGCATCGTCAGAGGAAGCCTGCCGCAGATTGAAACCGTGTTCGCCGAAGATATGATCTTCAACGCGACTCGAAGCCTCGAAGGAGAAAAATAAAGGCAGTGGTTTACATGGTAGTGTGCCGAACACAGCCTCTCACCGGCGGTGAGCTTTGTCTCGATGAGATGTTCACGCGTGAGGGTGCCAACGACGTGTCCACAAGTAGCGCGCCGCCTAGTGAGAGACTCACCCCTCAGACGCGCCGCATACCCCGGATTCTACATGGGGCACTCGCGCGCTAAAAACCTTGTCCCAAGGGGTGTTTCGGGAGTAGCATACGCCGCCATCCGATAGACCAGACTCAAATCTTTCGAAGTCGCACTCGCCAGAAGAAGATACTGCGCGCCCCTTATCGGGAGGGGCGCCCCCCGATAACGCTTGTCCCATTTAGAAGGAGAACCCCGGATGACCGAACCCTTAGTCGGCGACATAGCCGAAGACCTGTCCAAAGTCTCGAAAGGCTTGGGCGCGCTCAAAGAGGTGTGGAGTTTCAGCAGCAGTGTGGCCGCGCTCTCAGGAGCAGTACAGGTTCAAGGCCATCCCCATCGATAAGCTGTTCGGCGCCATGTTCGGATTCGGTGAGAAGCCAAACCCGCTGGCGTTCGTCGAGAAGCATCTCGTCGAGATCAACGCCAAGCTCGACCGCGTCCTCGTGGGCATCGATGAGATCAAGGTGGGGATGCTCGGGCAGGCGATCCTCGCCGCCTACCTCGACATGTCAGACCCCGTCTACCTCATCAAGAAGTATTTCGAAGACCTCGCCTCTTACATGGAGGCAGGCCACACGTTTACGGACGCCGAGAGGAAAGAGTTCGTCGAGAAGGTGCTCGGGACGAGGAGCGAGCGGGACGGCGTGGCCTTCTGCGCGCACAAGATAGTCAAGCTCGCCCCCACGCAGTCCCCGCTCTTCTTCGAGCTACTCTTCCCATACCTGGCCGCGGCGGCCACTCCGGGCAACGCCCGCGAGATGCGTGTAGCCACGCTTCGTAGCGGCGGATAACGCCGGGCGTTAGGCTGCTCCACTTGACTGACAAATTATTACTGCTTAGGGCTTAACCTATAGCCCGGTACGGGCATCTCCAACAGAGAACCCCACGTACTCCCATTCTTAAACAAAGTTCCTAGATAGGCAGAGTCCGATAATTAGAATTATGTACACAAGGCTTTGCGGGTTAAGTCCTGTTTGCAGGGAAAGTCTGCAACCTGCGGGGAAAGTCAACCCCCTTCAAGTTCTAGTTTGAGGCGGTTAATAGCACTGTCAATCGCAGTATGAAATATCTGTTTACTGCAATAACCCTCTTCGCTCCAAGTGCTATACGCAGGCTTATTGTTGAAGGGGCGACTAACACTTCGTGTGGCGGGGTACTTTCTCTCTTTACGTTTTATATCGGATGGTGAAATGCGGAAGTTGGTCAGATCGTAGTCAGTTTCACTTTTCAAGCGGTCAAGGATGCCGTGATAACTGATGATGCTCGTTTCTATTACGTCTGAGTTTGGAAGATTCGCTTTTAGTGATTCAAGATCGCTCTTGGCTTGTCTAAGTTTTGTTCTATCGAATGAAGGCGCAGCAATAACGCGCGGCGGTTCATTGGAGGAAAGCAAAGCCTTAGCTTCTAGGAGAGTTAAAACTTTGCCAGTTGCTTCGTTTGTTAAACGATAGCCATGTTTGCAGGGGATACATTTGAAGAAGCCAATATCAGCGATACCAGATACGGGATGAATAACCGGAGCGAGTTCGGCCAGACAGACGGGGCAGTGAGGTTCAAGGTGTTCATCCCACTTAACTGTGAACTCTTTAATGAATGTTTTCGCCGTGTCTCTTTGCTCAATTAGTTGTCTCTGGGTTTTACGCAGACGGAGGACGTAGAAAAACAATGCGAGATTTGCTGATAGCGATATGCCTATTAGCACCGCTAACAGCGGTCTGGGCAATACCGGCAATATACGGTCACGCACTGGAGGAACTAACGCCGAGACTAGCGATAACAGTAGGGGTAGTAGTAGCGCAATTGCTCTCGTTGTTAGGTCTGACGTTGCTGTATCTACTATTGTCTTTTTAACTTCTGATGCCATACCTATCTCACTTCCCGCGCCGATGCTTTGAGAGGTTTAGCGTCCTTGCGCGGCTTATTCCAGTAAGGGCTTTTGCACTTCGGACACACGCGCGGCTCGTTCTCTGTATCACGGGGAACCCATTCGTGAGCGCATCGCTCGCAACGATAGCCCCAGACTTTTAATTGTACTTTTGCCATGATCTTTATATACCTTCAAAATAATATACTGTCAAGTCGTTATTTCCTTGACCTGATATATACCTTTGGGGTAATATACTACTTAGTAGTTAGGTTGACTAAGTGGAGGCCAAAGACAATGGACGCACGGCAGCAAAAAGGGCAAGAGATAGCCGATAAATCAAACATCACGCGCAAGGGGCATCTGTGGCTCGTTCCGTCGCAGAATGGCAGCGGCGCGTACACCGTCAACCTAGAATCCGACAAGCCGCATTGCACCTGCCGCGACCATGAATTTCGCCGCGCCACCTGTAAACATATCGTCGCCGTTCAAGTCACCATCGAACGCACAAAGACCGTCACCACCACCACGCTAGAGGCCACAGACGGACAGGCTGCTATCACGGAGACAGTCACCACGGAGACGGTCAAGGTAAAGCGCACCACCTATCGGCAAGAGTGGAAGCAATACAACGCAGCACAGGCTTACGAAAAGTCAGAGTTCCTTGCGTTGCTGTATGGCCTCACGAACGGCGTAGATGAGCCTGTGCAGACGTTCGGCAGACCGCGCCTGTCAATGGCCGACACTCTCTTTGCCGTGGTCTATAAAATCTATTCAACGGTTTCCACTCGTCGCTTTGCCTCCGATCTGCGCGATGCTTTTCAGAAAGGCTATCTGTCCAAACTGCCAAGCTACAACACCATTTTCGACTATCTGCAAATGCCCGAACTGACCCCCTACCTGCAAAGCCTCATTACTGAGAGCAGCAAGGCTCTGAAAGCCGTCGAGACTGACTTTGCGGTTGATAGTTCGGGTTTCAGCACAGGACAGTTTATGCGCTGGACGGACGTTAAATACGGGCAGAAGGAAGATGCGAGACAGTGGCTAAAACTTCATCTGATGTGCGGCGTCCGCACCAACGTTGTTACCTCCGTTGAAGTGGGCGGTGGGTATTCCAGCGACTACAACTATTTCAAACCTCTCGTTGATAGAACAGCGCAGAGTGGCTTTACGATGAAGGAAGTCAGCGCGGATAAGGCGTACTTAGGCACAACTAACTTTGCAGCGACTTTGAAGCACGGCGCGATCCCTTACATACCTTTCAAGTCGAACAGCCAACCTAACGGCAACGGCGCGTTGTGGGCGCGTATTTACCACTTCTACAACTTCCAGCGCGAAGAGTTTTTGCAGCACTACCACAAACGCTCAAACGTCGAAACGACATTCAGCATGATCAAGGCGAAGTTCGGCCAACGCTTACGAACCAAGACACCAATAGCGCAGACGAACGAAGCACTTTGCAAAGTTCTCTGCCACAACATTTGTTGTGTGATTCAGAGCATCCATGAGTTAGGGATTGAGACGACTTTCAACGCAGAAAGTGAGGTTGCACGGAAAGTCGGTTGATTTACCGACTTAACCCGCAAAGCCTGTACACAAGGGTCTTGCACAAATATTCATTGAAAACTACATGGTGTGTGCATAGATGCATAGCAACAAATGAATATGCACGTATGCCTGAATATTTGTGCAAGACCTATGGGTTATGCATTGTGTTATCGGACACGATGCACAAGGCATTCATTAATGAGTTAGCAACCCTAGATGCTTGAAGACACCCTGCGCGCTTATACGCTGCATATAAGGGCTAAAATATTTTTTGCAACACTACTTGTCGCGGCAGGTCAATCTTTTTTGCTGATGGTGCTGATGTCGCCGTTACGCTCCAAGCGTGCCTCTTGGACCCGGCTGAGGTCTGGAGTTTGCCCGTTAATGCGCAGCGCCTCTCTCAGGTCGTGCTCGGTGATGTGCGACTTCCTCATGGCGTCAGGTTGCACCTCGCCGTCGCACACGAGGAGGCGGTCGTGACCTTTAACCATTGTGGAGAAGCCGTGCGCGCGGAAGGCTATCGCCGCTAATGCCCAGTGGATGAGAACCAGCACGAGACTGGCCGCAAGGGTGGGCAAAAACGGCGCGTTGCCGGTGATGGCGCGGCTGACGACGGAGCCGAAGATGATCCCGAGCATGACATCGAAGGCCGTACTCCGGCCCATGAAACGCTTGTCCCCAACCCGGAGCATCCCGATAGCCAGGATGAAGACGATGACCGCGCGCAGGCACATCTGCCACACGTTGATGTCTTTGTTCTCTATCCCCAGACCCAGAGCCGCATTGATGACCTGTCGTATCTCTTCCATTTGACGCCCCCTTGTTTGTGATCACTTTAACGACAGCATATACCGTGAGACTCATTCCTCCTAGCTCAATCCCGGTAACCCATCATTTTTTGCCCTGCCCGACGGGAACGATGGCGATCTCGCCGTCGCGCTCGACCACCACGCACTTGATCTGCTCGATCCTAAGACCACCTAGTTTTTACGAATAGCCCTTGAGATGAAATGACGCACCGCCGCACCTCTCATCCCGAGCAATGCGTATGTGATGAGGGCTGCACCGACAACCGTACCGATCACCAGGAAGAAGGTGGCGAGGCTCTCTACCGGCGACGTTACGGCCAACGGGCTGAAGCCGAACACAGACGAAATCCCGAGCCACGCCGGGATGAGTGCGACCTGTGAGGTGGCAGCCAGCCCGATCATCTCACGCCTGCCCACGTCGTCGGCGGTCGCTAAACTGGCGGCCACTCCGATGGCGAGCGAGATGAGAAAGGTCGCGCTCAACGAACTGCTCGGCTCGAAGCGCATAGGCGGTCCCGTCATGAGCGCCACCACGATGCTCCCCGTCGCTGTCAGACCCGTAGCTACCAGAAGCGCGAGTATCCCCTGCCCGGCAAGTCGCCATTCTCTCGTCCACAGCCCGAACCCGACGGCGAGCAGCAAGGGCAGGAACGGCATGAAGAGTAGACCGGCGATAATCAGGAGGAGGTTGGATTGGATCATCCCATAAGACAAAAGCAGCGCGCCGATGAAAAAACGGACGACGAAGCTGAAGGTGAGATGGCTGAATTGCCACAGGTCTTCAAGGATGTCTACTGTCGGCACGACCACCGGACGCGTGACTTCTAACGGCGATTCTTTTGAAACGATGGAGAGCGGCTGGCGGATTGTGATCGAATACGTGCCCGGTTC
>DASWNS010000394.1:0-13592 GCA_036399115.1 Pyrinomonadaceae bacterium
GGCCACCACGCGGTCGGGTTCTTCCCCTCCGGCGCGCAGTTCGCTCGTATCCGGGTCGATATACTTGCCGTCCGTCGCCAGAGGTTTGCACTGCACGACCGACAGGTGCATGGAGATCGGATTGCGCTCGCCGAGCACGTCGCGCAATCTTTGTCCAACCCAGCCGAGCTTATCGTTCACGTCCTCCATCACGCGCGTGCCGTCCACGTAGAGCGTGCGCCCGACCCGCGCGTCGAAGAGTTCGTTGACGATGGGCACCGCGTCGTATTGCGCCGGGGGGCGGACGTAAAGCTGCATGACGGCGGCGGCGGTGCTGCCGTCAACGTTCGTATAGCTGACCTCGACGCGGTACGCGCCCGGCTCCTTGAACGGGAAACCGAAGCTGCCCATCGTCAGGTCTAATTGGCCGTAGACGGACTGGCCGCCGGGTTCCAGCGTCAAGAGTTGCATCAGCGTGCGCGTGTGGTCGATGGGCAGGAACGGCCAACGCTCGCCGCGCGGGTTGGTGACGGCGACCTCGACCAGACCGTCGCTCGGGTCGAGATTGGCGTGCGCCGTGATGGGCTGGCTGCTGACGTTGCGCAGGCGCAGTTCGAGTATCACCGGCTCGCCCAACTCGAAGAAGGTCACCGCGCGACCGACGTGGGTGACGGTCTGCCTGCTGCGGACGATGAGTTCGAGGCGCGGGTCGAGGTTGATACGCGCGACGCGCCCGTGATTCTTGAACCAAGCCTGCGCGCCCATCTCCACGTAGGTTTCGGGCGCGTGTCGCAGGAAGAGCAACTCGCTGCGGTCGAAGCGAAAGCGGAAACGCCTGTAGAACCATGTGGCGTTGGGCGTGGGGCCGGGAACCGGCGTCGCCTGATCGGGATAGTTCATCCATGAGAGCGATTGGTTGTCGGTCTTGATCGGCATCCACGCGGGCGGTCGCCAGACGCCGCCCTGCTCCTTCTGGAAAGAGTGTGCGAGATTGAAGGCATGGCCTGTCTCGTGCATGAGGTTGAAGAAGAGTTCGCGCTTGACGGCCTCGTCCACGGGCGGGTTGGCGGAGATGTAGCCGCCGCCGGGGGTGTGGAAGAAAGGGCACTTGGTGAAGATGGCCGTGCCTTGACGGTCAACGCCGCCCGGCTCGTTGATCTCGCCGTCGAACATCACTCCGCCGAGGCTGTCGCTTTCAGCCAACTCGGCGAGGAAGAGCCACATCTTCCACTGCGGCTTGTTGGCGAAGGCGTCCCAGTGCAACTGCATCGAGTCGTGCAGTTCCGAGTAGCTCCAGCGCCGGTCTGTTCCCGCGCTGCTCGTGTTCACCACTGTCCCGCTGCCCTGCGAGCGCGTGATGCGGATACCGGCTTTGGCGAAGGCCGACTCCAGTGTGAGGCTCTCGCGGGGCAGGTTCGAAGGGCGGTCGGGATGCGTGTGCGTGTCGTAAGGCTCGACATCGACGGCGTTCATTTCGCGGTCAATGTCCATCTCGACCTCGTGGAAGTAGGGCGACGAACGCGCGACGGCGTAAGGGCCGTGATGATGGTTGAGCACGGTGTCGGAGAAGGTGAGTTTGGCCGAGGGGTTGGCAGGGGATGCGCGCGTCAACTCGACCGTGATCTGGTTGATCGAGTCGTTGCTGTTAGGCCAGCGGAACTCGAAGTCCCTGACGGTCAGGATGCGCCCTGTGCCCGCCGCAGTGTTTGAGGCGACGCGCCCGATGAAGTGGGGGCTTGCCACGCCGGGCGTGTCGGGTCCAAGCGCGACGGTGCCGCTGACGATGTTGAGCGGGTCGGAGCCGTCGATGTCTACGCTAATGGTGAAGCGCAGTTGGTCGGGCGCGCGCTCGGCCTCGTCATACTCCTCAGGGCTGTCGAGGTAGACCGGCTCGTCGAGACGGTAGATCGGATTTTCGATGGCGGCCATGCTCTGCCCCGAAGCGTGGTCGGTGAAACTGCGCCCCTCACGGGAGCTAGCTCCGCCGTTGTACTTGTAGCACCCGCTGAACTGGAAAGCTGGCGCTCTCTGTTCCTCTGCGAAGGCGGCGTCAAGTCTGTTTTCGTCTTGTGTCGGTGTGTGTGAATCAAACATCGGAATGCCTCCCTGGCGACCTACTGCGGTGGCGACGAAAGCGACGTTCATGCGCAGGATTTCCAGCAGCAGGTCGTAGTTAATGTGCAAGAGCGTGTCGTGCTCGGTGTGGACGTTCTGGTTAGTTCTATCTGCCCCCTCGATGGTGAGAACGGCGGGTATCCCCGCCCGGATGAAGGAGACGTGATCGCTGTCGGCGGCCTTGAGGCTCGTCTGCACGAAGAGCTTCGTGTGAGCGGCGGCGGCAGCCGCTAGCCCTTCGATAACAGACCGGGAGACAGGCGCGCCTTCGAGCAGGACGGTGGGCTGCGTCGTGTTCAGGGTCGCAATCATGTCCATGTTGACGACGGCTCTAATTCGTGCCCGCTCGTTCGTCGTGAGCGCGGCGACGTGCTGGTCGCTGCCGTGCAGCCCCTGTTCCTCGCCGCCGAAGAGGACGAAGCGCAAGTCGTGCGCGCCCGCATGCTCTTTCAGCACGCGTGCGATTTCGAGCAGACCCGCCGCGCTGCTGCCGTTGTCGTCTGCGCCGGGAGCGGGCGCGGCGTCGCCTTCGCGGTTGATGGAATCGAGATGCGCGGTGACGACGACGAGGCCGCGCGCACCGGACGACTGCCCGGCCTTCTCTGCGATGACGTTCAGGCTCTTGCCGCCGTCGAGCTTGACCGTCTGGAGACGCGTGTTATAGCCCATCGCGGCCAGTTGCGCCCGCGCCCACACGGCGGCGGCGAGATAATGTGTGCTGGTGGAGTGGCGCGTCGGGAAAGAAACCAGATGTTGGAGCGTGGCCTCGACATGCGGGCGCGAGAGGCGTGACACGAGCGTCTTGAGCCATGCTTCAGGCTGCGCGCGCTCGGCTGGCGGCGGCTGCAACTCGAAGACGACCTCGCCTGCTTCGAGCGGGTGGATCGTGTAGCAGCACGATTTTTTGGCAGCCAGTCTCCGCGCCTGCTCCGGCTTCAGCGAGACGGCCAGATAGCGACCCTTATTGAGAAGGACAGGGACGCGCGGGTGTTGCTGGCGGAATGAATCACCGACCTGCACCACGAGGTGCAATTCTTCCTTCTCAAACTCTCCGGCTTGCTCCTGCAACACAAGACCCGACGCCCCCGCACGCACACTTATCGACTGCCATTCGGAGTCGGGAGCGTAGACGAGTAATTCGTCGCCGAAGCGTACGGAACTGCTCTGTATTCCGGCGCGTGCGTCGCGCGAGTCCAGACCGTGGGCTGTGATGCGATATGTGGCGAACCTCATAAGTAACACCTGATTTCTGCTCGCCGCTTTATGGTTGGCACGTAACTTCCCGTTGAAGACTTCGACGGCGGCTTATGTCGGAATGCTAAATTCATACCACTTGGCGTTCAGCCTCCAGCCTTGCGCGAGCGGCGGGAATAAGTACGTAACCCGAAAGGGAATAGCGTCGCGGCGTGAGAGACGCGGGAGCGCATCTACTGCAACAGCCGCCCGCCGCACCCTATCAATTCTGATAGCCACACTATCTTTTCTGATATGACGTGTATGAACGCGGCGACCCGCCTTGAGAACCCATGCTGTCGGTTGATGACTTGTTCGGGAGGTTCACTCCCTGACCGCGCTGAAATGGTGCCGGACGACACCATTTTACTCTGCGGAGAAGGGGTGCACACGTTTTCAACTCAAGACCGGGATGAATTTAAGGCCCGTAATATCGGGCTGCGAGACGGCGAAATTGCGTTTATTTATCAGGCGTAATTCGGTGGTAAATGGTGCTACGAAAAGGAAAACACGGCCTGTCAATTAATACCCAAGACTATCTTGACAATTAGAGGGCGGTGCGTGTAACGTTGTGCCTGCACGAATCGGTTAAGAAGAGAAGGTTAGTGCCGCCCTTAATTCTCTATCGCCCCTTACTCAACTTGAGTCTTTAGCTGAATCAGGCCGAAATGATCCTGCGTAGCAGAGATTATTTTCCGGCAGGTTGATTCTGCTCTGTGTAGGAACACGGTCGTGAGAAGACACGTGGGTCATAAACCCGCACCCTCGGGCTGGCTGTAGTTTTCCACTCCCGATCTCCGGTTCCGTGCTGACCCGGCACAGGGCGAAGGAGTATCTGTCTGATATGAGCCGCCCGACCGGAGACTTTCCTCGCTCTCCGGTTCGCTCAACGTTCTTATAACTGTTCAGCGCCCCGACGTTCGAAGGGAATTAGGGGCAGCGGGTTTTTAATCCTCGACGGACGCGTGCGCATTTCCCGAAACCGGAGTAGTACCGGCTGAACTGCTTCCCAACACGTTTTTTGACGTAAAGATGCCTCTGTATGAAGAGCGATTATATCAGCGAGACGCCTTATTGGTACGCCATCCACACGAAACCCCGGCAGGAAGAACGCGCCGCGTGTAACTTGATAGCGTGGGAAGTAGAGACTTTCTCTCCGAGATTGAAAGAGAGCCGCCGCAACACGTTCACCGGACAGCCGATGCAACTCGTCAAGCCCTTGTTTCCGGGCTACATCTTTGCCAAATTCGATGCGCGCACGATGCTGCATAAGGTCTGCTTCACGAGAGGCGTGCATAGCGTGGTCAGCTTCGGCGGCTCGCCTGTGCCGGTGAGCGACGAGATCATCTCACTCATCCGCTCGCAGATCGGGGCGGACGGCTTCGTGAAACTCGGTGGCGACCTCGATGTCGGTGACGAGGTGCGGATCAAAGATGGTCCTTTACAAAACTTCGTGGGAGTGTTTGAGCGTAAGATAAATGCGACCAACCGTGTGATGCTGTTGCTGAGGACGGTGAATTATCAGGGGCGGGTCGAGGTTGACTTGGCGTTGCTCGAAAAGATTAGTTGAATCGGATTATTCATCCGAGCGAATGGATGCTTTGTTTGAGGGGAGCCGGAGTTGGCACGCGCAGGCCGCAAGCGACAACAGGGTTCCAACCTTCTGACAATCACCCTACATCCTACGGACGCTCGCTATCCAGATGTGAAACCGCCAGTATTTCTCCGTCGTCTTCTCCGGCTTCTTTCTCTTCGACAAGCTGCACGGCCTGCCGAACCTCGACGCGCAGGCGCGCGACAACAGCGTCGTCGCGGTCACTCATGGCGACCGCTACTAACACAGCGCCGACCGTCTCATCAAGCTCGACTACAGGCGGCTCCAGTCCGAACATTTGACGGCGCGCGGCCACAAGTTCGCCGCCGACTGAAGCCCCGTCGCGGCCAACTATGGTGCACCGGCCAGCGTCCGCGAGAAGACAGTTCGCGGCGCGGGCAAGGCGCGCATTTGCGGCGACGCTCAAGTTTGTGTGGAGCATCTACCGGAGGTTAAAGCGCAAGTGGGTGTTTGCAAGCTTCGCCGACTTCGTGCCGGCGAAACAGTAGAGCACCTGTGGATTAGAGATTCATCACATTCATCTTAGGAGACGTTATGAGCAGAGACGAGAGAGAGGACACAACCATCTACAAGGTCGTGGTCAACCACGAAGAGCAGTATTCGATCTGGCCTGCCGACCGTGAGAACGCGCTCGGCTGGAACGACGCAGGGAAGTCCGGGACGAAAGCCGAATGCCTCGAATACATCAAGGAGGTCTGGACGGACATGCGCCCGCTCAGCCTGCGTAAGAAGATGGAGGAGGCGGCGAATCAATCGTGATCGCGGCGAGGGGCGCGGCGGGGAGTTCGTCCTGTAAAGACCGAACCGCCGCGCCCGGATGCCGCCGTCGCCACCCGCGCCCGGCCAAAACGTGAGAGACGACGCAACCAACTCAACCCCGGCGCAGATGCCGGGCAGCAAACTGTTTTAAGTTATGCCGGTCAACACAGCCACCACCGACGGGTTCGAATCAACCGCCCCGAAGCCTACCTCACGTCTACGCCTCTTCTGTTTCCCCTACGCGGGCGGCGGCTCGAACATCTTCCGCAACTGGCCGCGACAGCTTCCGTCCGATGTCGAAGTGGTGACGCCGCTGCCGCCCGTCTGTGAAGGCCGCTTCCGCGAACCGCCGCTCGACCGCATCGAGCGTGTGATCGACGCGGTTACGCCGGACATCCTGCCGTGGCTCGACCGCCCTTTCGCCTTCGTGCCGCGCGAGAGGCTGGAACCGTGGCGCGTGCAGTCGCAGGCGGGCTACGCGCTGCACATGCTCTCCCGCGCGCACTTCTTCTTCAACTAGCGACAGGCGGACATCCTGCGCGTCGTCTCGCTCAAACTTCAACCACAGTTGGGCGGTGCCCTCTGAGCCGCGCCTCGCGCCGCCGCACCGCACCGCCTCGATAGTCTCCCGCACACGTCGTCGCTCGACAGAGAGCGACCAACCGAGAGGAGAGAAACCGCCATGCTTACCGCTTTGACGCGCGGCGTCAGTCCGAGCCTTGGGAATTGTCAGTTGACCTACATGAACCGTGAATGCATCGATGTGGAGCAGGCTGCCCGCCAGCACCGCGCTTACGAAGAGAGCCTGCGCGAACTAGGCCTGCGCGTCGTCTCTCTGCCGCTCCAGCCGGAACTGCCGGACGCCGCATTCGTCGAAGACCTGGCTATCGTGTTGGACGAAGTGGCCGTCATCGCGCGGATGGGAGCCGTCGAGCGGCAGCCGGAGGTGGAGAGCCTCGCGGCGGTGCTCGCGCGCTATCGCCCGCTACGGTTCCTCGACGCCCCGGCCACGCTCGAAGGCGGCGACGAGATCAAGGTCAAACGCACGATCTACGTCGGCGTCTCGTGCCGCACGAACGAGTCCGGCGTGGCGCAGTTGCAGAGCGCGCTCAGGCCGTTCGACTACGAGGTCAGGCAGGTCGGCGTGGAGGGCTGCCTGCACCTGACGACCGGCGCGTCCTACATCGGCGAGAACACAATTCTCATCAACCCGGCGTGGGTTGACGCGTCGCAGTTCGGCGGGTTCGAACTCATCGAGACGCCGGAGTCCGAGCCTTGGAGCGCTAACAGCATCCTCGTCGAGGATGTGGTGCTGCTCTCCGCCTCCTACCCGCTGACGTGCGAACGGCTCGCGGCGCGTGGCTTCAAAGTCCGCACCGTGGACATCTCCGAACTTGAGAAAGCGGAGGCCGGGCTGAGTTGCATGAGCCTCACCTTTGAAGCCCCTCCGTCGTCGTCTGAGGAAACAGACCTCGCGCGGCAGTTAAATGTCGCGCGACCGTCTGAGTAGTCACAGAAGGAAAAATAGGATGAACGAACGTTACACACGCCTCTGATCTGGCGTCGAACGTTCGCGCAACCTCTGCGAGTCGTAGACGAGTTACGCAAAGGCTTCCTGAACCTCGTGTCCATGGATTTATACTCAGATGAACAAGGACAAGACAGGAAGCGAACGTAACTGACATGAAAGTAACCAGCCATTCGACCCTCATTCCGCCTTACGGCGATCAACTGGTAGACCTGCTCGCAGGCGACGCGCGCGAGGAGTTGAGAGAGCACGCGACGCGTCTGCCTTCGGTGCAGCTTTCGGAGCGGGCTGTGTGCGATCTGGAACTGCTCGCCACCGGAGCCTTCTCGCCGCTCAAACGCTTCATGGGGCGCGAGGACTTCCGCCGCGTCGTCGAAGAGATGCGGCTCGCAAGCGGCCACATCTTCCCCGTCCCCGTGACGCTTCCGGTCAAGCCTGAAGGGGAGTGGTCGAAGTCCGAAGAGGTCGCCCTGCGCAACTCGAAGAACGAACTGCTCGCGGTGATGACCGTCGAAGAGGTCTATGAATGGGACTTGGACGACACGGCCAGGAAGGTCTTCGGCACAACCGACCTGCGCCATCCGCTCGTCGCGGAGATGCACCGCTGGGGAAAGACCAACATCTCCGGTCGCCTGCAAGTCTTGCAACTCCCGCGTCACTACGACTTCCTCGACCTGCGACTGACGCCCGCCGAAACCCGCGCGCGCCTGGAGACATTCGGGCACCCGAACGTCGTAGCCTTCCAGACGCGCAACCCGCTTCATCGCGTGCACGAAGAACTGACCAAGCGCGCAACGCAGGAGGTGGACGGCGTGCTGCTCCTGCACCCGGTCGTCGGCCTCACCAAACCCGGCGACGTAGACCACTACACGCGCGTCCGCATCTACAAGGCGCTGGCAAAGTCCTACTACGACTCCGACCGTCTCCTCCTCTCGCTCCTGCCGCTCGCCATGCGCATGGCCGGGCCGCGTGAGGCTCTCTGGCACGCCGTCATCAGGCGCAACTACGGCGCAAACTACCTGATCATCGGGCGCGATCACGCCAGCCCCGGGGTCGATTCCGAGGGCAGACCTTTCTATGGTCCTTATGACGCACAGGAATTGGTCGAGAGCCTCGCCGAAGAAGTCGGCGTGCGCGTGAAGCCGTTCAACGAACTGGTCTACCTGCCGGATGAGGCGCAGTACGTGGAATCGACGCGCATCCCGGAGCGCGCGCGCACCGCCTCCATCTCCGGCACACAGGTGCGCGAAGAGTATCTCGACGCCGGGCGCAAACTGCCCGACTGGTTCACCCGTCCTGAGGTCGCGGAGATACTTGCAGACTCGTACCCGCCGCGCCACAAGCAGGGCGTCTGCCTCTGGTTCACAGGTTTCCCGGGCGCAGGCAAGTCTACGACCGCCGACGTGCTTACAGTCTTACTCCTTGAGCACGGTCGCCACGTGACGGTGCTCGACGGCGACGTGGTGCGCACGCACCTCTCGAAAGGCTTAGGCTTCAGCAAGGAGGACAGGGACATCAACATCCGCCGCATCGGCTACGTCGCTGCGGAGATCGTGCGCCACGGCGGCGTCGTCATCTGCGCGGCGGTCAGCCCCTACCGCGCCACCCGCAACGAAGTGCGCACAATGGTCGGCACGGACAAGTTCGTGGAGGTCTTCGTGGACACCCCCCTCGAAGTGTGCGAGCAGCGCGACACCAAGGGCATGTATGCCAAGGCGCGACGCGGCGAGATCAGAGACTTCACCGGCATTGACGATCCTTACGAGCCGCCGCTGCATCCAGAGGTTTCTATCGAGACTGTGCTCCGAACGCCGGAAGAGAACGCGCGGCGGATACTCCACTTCCTGATACAGAGCGGATTCGTCAAAGTCGCCAAAGAGACGGAGCTAAACGAACCGAAAGGCGACTCCGAGAAAGCTGTCCCGGCGCAGGAAGCATAAGCATCGCGGACACGAGTTACTTCAACTCACGCAGGCACACAGAGAGAGAGGGCGCAGGAGACGCACACATGTGTCTCCTGCGCCCTCGGTCTCCGTCTACAGCGACGTTGGAATCCTATCTCCCATCTCCCATCTCAAATGAAAAGCAGCTACTCGATGCGACTGCCTGCGCCCTCGCAACTCCAGCAGCGCAGAGAGGGCGCGCCACCCTCCACCGCGAGAGCGCCACGATAGCCCGCGCCGGGAAACAACTCGACCAGCGACCACCGCGCGGCTTCCTGCTCATCGTCCTCCGTGTACAGGAGCGCGGCGGGCTGACCGGGCGCAAGCGACACGGTGAACAGGTGCAGCGGGTGCGAAAGCCCCTCCCCGCGCGCCTTGATGTACGCCTCCTTGCGCGTCCAGCAATCGAAGAACGCAGACGCACGCTGACCCGGCGCGAGTGCCAGCAAAGCCGCCACCTCGCGCCGGGAAAAGAAGCGTTCGGCGATCTCCAGACTGGCGAAGTCTTCGCGCACGAACTCGACATCGACCCCCACTTCGTGCCCCACCGTCACGGCGTAGAGCGCGACGCCGTTCGAGTGCGAGACGTTGAAGCGCAATGCGCCGCCGCCCGCCTCGCCCACGAGCGAAGGCTTGCCGTACTTGTCATAAGAGAAACGCAGCCGTCCTGCCGCAGTGCCGGCATACCGGCTCAGAATCTCTCTGAGCCTGCCGCGTGCGGCCACGAAATGATCCCGATCCCTCTGGAAGTGAAACTTGCTCGCCCGCAATCTCTCATCCGGAGAAAGAGCCTCCGCCAGTTCACCCAGCACCGAGCCATCCGGATTCAGTTCAGCACGCCAGACGTGCACCTCGCCGTCCGCGAGAAGCGTGCGCTCCGGCGGGCTGAGCCATACTTGCTGGTCGTGTGGCGGCAATCGCATCTCCGTTCAATAAACTAGAGCGTCACGCCTATTCTGATGATGCTGAACGGTGATTATCGTCAGTGTGCCAAAGCTCACGCCGTGCACACCATCCATGCTGAGTTTCTACCCCTGGGCATTCACCTTCGTCAAGCCACCCTCAATTCTGGGAGCGCAACGACATGAGGGAGGGAGAAAGTCCCTCAACCATTGAGCAAGTCGGATCCCTGATTCCCGGAAGTGACTTCGAGTCTGAGCCGTTGGACGGTAATACACCTAGCGACTGGCCTGAAGATGTCGCGGATGCAGCTGAGGATGCTGAGGATTCGATTCCGTCGGAGCAATGGAGTTGGTGGTGGCAGAGGTACGTTCGCCATTACCGTTACTCGCCTCCATACTCACCAGAGTTCTGGGATATTTTTCAGGGAGCGATTGAGGCAGGGGAGCGTATTAAGCGCATCGCACGATTAGCTTACGCGAACGGTGTACCCGTGCGGTGGTTTCAATATGACCCGGGAAGTGCAGACAGTGGCGTCCTTGACTTACTTCACGTCCTGAGTGCCCGGCCAGTGGTCAGAGTCTTCCCCTCTGGCACTCTCTTCAGCCGTCTAGCTTTGACGACAGTAAATAAGGAAAGTCTTGTTCTCTATTCGCCAAGAGACCATCAATCACCTGGCGTACTTTTCTGTGCAGACTCAGACCTTCAAGGGGTTTCACTTCCGTTGCGCCCGCGTGATTTGATTACGGTTCCTCATCATGGGGCCGAAGCTAACCAGGACGTGTACATTGCAGTCAGCACCGCATTGGGTGAAAACCTGAATACACTCACATGGGTACGCAGTGACTCGCGCGTGAAAAAGCGTCCGTGTTCTGCCTACCGTGGATTGCCGGGGAGGAAGTTTTGCACAGTTTGTCGTACTGGCCTGCCGAAGCAGCGGGTGACACTCGTCGGTAGGGGAGGCGTCTGGGCTCGACAGGCTAAGGTACGGTCTTGTGAGTGTTGAGGTGAGGCTCTTCGCTGGGTCACAAATCCGCAAAATGCGGTGGCATATTCTGCTCGGAATCTAAGACAATAAGCTTGCGACATTACTCACGAAATATCAACATTTGAAAGATTCGGACTTCTATAGCTCTTCGCACTTGAGTGAACACGGCGACTGAAGTAACTTGCCGCGTCATGAAAGCTTATTCACTCGATTTACGGCAACGGGTGCTCTCAGCAGCCCTGCGCGGCGACCGTACCATCCCGCAAGTCGCGGGGTTGTTTGGTGTCAGCACCGCCTTCGTCAACAAGATGCGGCGGCTACACCGCACCGGAGTTGACCTCATGCCCCGTCCGCACGGCGGCGGCTACCCGTCCCGCCTGCTACCCCGGCATGAGAAGTTGCTGCGCGCCGAGGTCCGGCGTCGCAAAGACTCGACGCTCGAAGAACTGCGCGCCCACCTCGCGGTGGGGGATGGCTTAGCGGTGAGCGTCTCCACGGTTTCGCGGGCGCTCATCCGGCTCGACTTGCCGCGTAAAAAAAAGTCTGGCGGCGAGCGAGCGGAGTAACTACAAGCGGGGCTGGTTCCGCCGCCGTGCCCGCCTCGTCAACCATCGTCGCCTCATCTTCGTTGACGAAACCGCGGTCGACACGGCCATGACGCGCCGCTCTGGTCGGGCACCGCGTGGCGAGCGCGTCTGTGACAGCGCGCCGCGGAACTACGGAGTGCACCCGTCGGTGGTCAGCGCGATGGGGCGGCGCGGGCTGGTGCCGACGCTCACGGTCGGGGGCGCGGTTGAGACGCGCTGCTTCGACACCTACTTGGAGCGGGTGCTTGGCCCCCGCCTGCGGCGCGGCGACATGGTAGTGCTCGACAACTTGGGCGCACACCGTGCGAGTCGCATCGAGGAAGTAGCCGAGGGGCGCGGCGCTGAGGTCTTATGGCTGGCACCCTGCTCGCCCGACTTCAGCCCCATCGAGCAGTGCTGGTCAAAGATCAAGAGTTACCTGCGTGGGGTGAAAGCCCGGACGGCAGATGAACTGAACGAGGCTCTGGCGAAGGCCATCAAGCTAGTAAGGAAAGCCGACATCCGGGGCTGGTGCAAACATTGCGGTTACTCACTCTCACGCAAGTGAGAACCGCTATAATGTACTGTTTACTTATGTTTAGTCATCCCTCTTCAAACTTCCCTTGACAGATAACACGAGTCGAGTGAACATTCCGTTGTTTCAATGGAGAAGAAGGCTTTCGTCAAAGTCTAATCGGATTTCAATGACCTCTTGAAATCAGAATCCACCTCAGCCATTCATCACAAGCTGCTTTAGAGCTGCTATGCGCGTTACGTAATTCACAGCAATATCATGCCTGACGCCATAGCTTAGTTTAGTAAGTCATTCTCTACTCAGGAAAAGCGGCAAAACACCGCCGGCTTTATATTCACACTAGTCACGGAGCAATTTCTCTGTCCATTTCGCCAGAAACTCTCTGCTCTGGCTTATCCTAAACGCAATGGTTGTAAATGAAATAACAGGATTGGATGAGGCAATAAATGCTTATAAAGCAGCCTTAGATAACATAGATAACATTCCTCTCATCAGAAGTACAAATTCGTCCCAAAGAGGTGAAGATCTTCAAAAAGTACTGAGCGTACTCATTGCTCGCGATAAGCTAGCGCACCTTCTATCAAATGCGATAGTTAATCCTACAGAGATGATTAATGTCGTCGAACAAGATCAACGGTTAAGAAATGACGCAAAAAAAATTGTCAGCGTTGTCGGCCAGTCTGCGTTAGCCCATTGGCGGGACGCAAAACAAACATTAAAAAAACCCGACGAACCGATAAGCTTTCCGTGGTGGTGGTCGCTTGACGAGCAAGTTGCTGAGCCATGGTTTATATATGCTCTTAAGACATGCCTCTGGCTCTGTATTGCCGTGGCCTTAAGCTTTACGGTGGAAATCGTGCGGCGCTTCGTAAGTAGCGGAGTTGATCTTCCCAGTACGATAGCGCAAGGCTTGCTTGCGCTACTTGTCGGAGGGACACTTATACAGTTCGCCAGGCAGTTGGTTGAGGGAATTTCCCGCCAGGGTGGAAAGAAGCTTCAATTGAAATGGAGAACGCAGTTAATTCTAGCCGTAGTCTTGGTAACTGTGGCGGTGGTTCTTGAATTGTCGCGCGCTAAAGTAGTTGCCCATTACAGTAACATGGGCGTGGATCAGCTCAATGCCGGACAGCTGGCTGGAGCCATCCAGAATTTCCAGCGTGGCATCAGTTTGAAACCTAATGACGCGATTGCGCATTTCAACTTAGCTAGCGCGTATGAGAGCGTGCTGGATTATGATAAGGCCGAAGCTGAATACAGAGCTGCCATCCAGTGGAATAAACAACTCTCCCCAGCCTATAGCAAGCTAGCCCGCCTATACATACTGCGCCGCAACGACCCTGGCGCGGCACTGATGCTGTTGAGAGCGGGTCTCAGGGAAACCGATGCCCAAAGCTTGGGAGAAGGACCCACTGATGATAACTGGAAACGAAT
>DASWNS010000395.1:0-4842 GCA_036399115.1 Pyrinomonadaceae bacterium
TAATCAGTCCTTTCGGCGTGGGGGTTTTAGAACTGCTGTAGGCGTTAAGTGCGGCGCGGCGGTGGTCGCTCACACGCGACCGTCCCGCCAGATAAACACAGTGGGCGCGTATTATAGTCGGTTAGATCAGAAGGTCAATGATTTTCAATGCGACGCAACCGGGCGGCAACTTTGCTCTTCATTCAGTCCAACTATAAAAGTCGCTGAGAACCGGCTACCCTCATTATTGATTGAGACGGAGTTTCCTACGATGAACGTCTGCCACTGTTATCGTGCGCGCGGCGATGGCGAATAATTACAAAGCCCGTCGAACCTCTCCGGCAAAAGCTAACGCAAGACCCTGTCACGCCAGCGGCGCACGCTCATCACGTCGAGGCGTTCCCCTTCAAAGACGATCTGCTTCACGGGTTTCCTGCCGTTGTCGCTGGCGCTCTTCAGCCACTCGCGCACTTCCATCCAGCGCACCTCGCCCTCCGAGTTTCGGATCACCAGCATGACTGGAAACGCCTGCTCCATCCAGTAGCGTGCGTGGCGTTCGTCCGGGATGGTGAAGATTTCCGCGCCGTCGCGCTTGCGCTTCCTGAGATATGAATCGCCCGACTTGAGTTGCAGGTAGACCTTCTTGCCGGTCGCCTCGCCCGCATTCGACTTGAACTCGATCTCCATATCTATGCCGTTGTCGCTGACGGTGAGTTCCCGGCAGATTTGACCCGCGAGTGAGACGGTAGAGATCACCTCGCCGACCAGCGTTCGTTCCTTGTCCGCGTTATCGAGTTTGATCTGCGACTGTTCGTCCAACTCCAGCACGCGCTGGTGAACTTCGGGCGCGGCGAAGCGTTCTTCAAGGTCGTCCCACAGGGGCACGCGCTTTTCGCACTTCACGCATAGGATGCTCGCCTTCTTTCCGTTCTCCGTCAGACGCTCCATCGCCGTCTCTCGATCTCGCACCGGCGTCTTGCAATGCGGGCAGACATAATGGCGCAGGCGCACCACCTCGGTTCCCTTTTTCAGCAGGTGCTCGTGAACATAACGGCTGAAGATCATCTTCTCCGCCACCGGAATGTCGGGGTCGAAATATACTTCCAACTCGCCCGCGCCCTCCCCCCGGCGCGTGAGTTTCACGCCCAAGCGTCGTTGTTGCGAGAGCGACTTGAAATCAGCAGCGTAACGCCACAGTTCATCCGCTTCGAAGGATTCCGTGTGATGCAGGCGCACGACCAGCGTGGCGTAGATGTCGTCGAGGAAACCGCTGAAGCGATAGCTCACCAGCACCGCCGGATGCCCGACCAACTCCGGGCGTTCGCGCCGGTAATAGCTGGGAAAGATCAGCAGCGCGCCCTGATCCGTGTGTTCGCGCAGGCAGAGGCCGCGCTCCACGAGCGTCTGGTGCATTGCCAGCAGGACGAACCGTTCCTCGTCGTCGCCGAGACGTTCGATGGAAGAGTGATACTTGAGGTCGCCATTTAAGACGCGCTCCTCCGGCAGGCAGCCGCGTTCGTCTCTATCCTCGCGCATCGTCTGGATCACGGCCTGCGCATAGGCGTTGATGCGCTCCGGCTGGAGCAGTACCCAACTGCCGAACTTCAACTCCCACACCACGCCGGGACCAGCCAGCAGACTCACCACCGCCTTCAACTCTTCGTCGGTGAAACGCCCGGTTTCACCGGACAGCCGCAGTTGCAGCGTCTCGCGCAGTTCGTTGAACCGCAGCAGCACCCGTCCCTCGTCCTTGAGATGAATAATCTCATCCTTGAGCCGCTTGAAGAGCAGCGGCGAGGTGCGCCAGGGAATGTTTTCCCACTGAATGGCCTTGAGGATGGCCTGCTGGAGTTGCTCGCAGTTGTGGTTGGTCTTCGCGCTGGTTTCCAGCAGTTGCAGGTAGCCGCGCTCGTTCTTAAAAGCCTCTATCTGCGTCCGGCTGACGCGCAAGCCCCCTGCGTCAACGCGCCCAGCGACCAGCAACTTGGCGAACGGGTTGCGTGAAGCGCGCGTCAGATCACGATCCCACTGCCCAAGCGTCTCAAACAGGTCTTCCTTCTGACCATCGAAGACCAATACCACTAACGCCGTCTCGTCCATGTAAAGCTGGTGAATCAACCTCTGGTCCGCCTGCCCGCCAAAATCCCACAACCAAATTTCCCGCTCCACCCCACCATCCGAAGACACCGGCAACTTCCACTGCGTCGCCCACGCCCCCACCGTCGAATCACTCGGCTCCCACTCTTCCCCCGCCAACACCTTCGACAACCCCGTCTTCCCCGCCCCGCTCTCCCCGACAAGCAGGACTTTGGCATTCGTGTATTGAACTTGTTCTGCGACGGTACGCAATGCTGGCACAGCGACTTTCGACACTCCCGCCTCGCTGACAAATTCCGACAGATCCCAGACACTAATGCCGCCCTTAGCGTCGCCGGAGAAGGCGCGGCGTTGATCGACGCTCCACGCCATGCTCCTGACCCCACGCGTATGGCCTTCCAGCACGCGTAAACATTCCCCCGTCTCCATGTCCCACAGTCGCACCGTCTTGTCATCGCTACCGGAGAGGGCATGCCGCTGATCGGTGCTCCATGCCACACTTGTAACTTCGGCAGTGTGACCATCGAGCACGCGTAAACATTTCCCCGTCTTCACATCCCATAGCCGTACTGTATGATCAGATCCGCCGGAGAGGGCGTGTCGTTGATCGCTGCTCCACTTCACGCTCTGGACGGGAGATGTGTGACCATCGAGCACGCGTAAACATTTCCCCGTCTCCACATCCCACAGCCGCATTGTATAATCAAATCCACCGGAGAGAGCGTGTCGTCCATCATCGCACCACGCCACGCTAATAACTCGGTTCGAGTGGCCTTCAAGCACGCGCAAACAATGCCCCGTCTTCACGTCCCATAGCCGCACCGTCATGTCGTGAGAGGCGGAGAGGGCGCGGTATTGATCAACGCTCCATACCACGTCAAAAACAGATGCCTTGTGGCCTTCGAACACGCGCAGGCAATGTCCAGTCTCTACATCCCACAGCCGTACAGTATCGTCTAGTCCGCTGGAGAGGGCGCGACGTTGATCGGCACGCCACGCCACGCCATAGACAAGATTTAGCGCGTGGCCTTCAAACATGCGTAGGCAGTGCCCCGTTGCCATGTCCCACAACCGCACGGTATTGTCCCTCGCACCGGTGAGAGCGCGCTTACCATCCGGACTGAATGCGTAGACATGGATGTTCGCCTTGTAGTCGAGTTGGATAAACTTCTCTGCAAACTGCCCGCTCATGGCCTCTGCTCCCACCACCGCCTGCCGCGCGGGAGGGCGGCAGGCTTCGAGGAGTTTCACGTATGCCTGCTGGCGGTCATCCGGCAGCCAGTTGATATGAAGGAATTGCGTTAGGGAGTCTTTGATGGGGAAGTTGTCGAGGCGGAGAGGGATGAAGCGTCGCTCTTTGTTGTGGGGGTCGCGGAAGCGTAAGGTGCTGGCCTCCAATTTTGTCCAGTCGGAGCCGAAGGCGTTTGCCGACAGGCAGAGCACGAGCGCGCGGGAGTGTTCCAGCCCTTCCTCAATCCTCTTTTCGCGTGCGGCCTTTGAGTGCCAGAGTTTGATCTCCCACTCGTCGAACCACACGCGCATGCCGTCCGCGCGCAGCCGTTCGGCGATGGGGCGCACGACCGCTTTGTCCTTTGAGCTGTAACTGAGGAACACGTCGTATTTGAAAGTGTCAGGCATGGGTTCACCTCAATAATTCTTTAGTGCGGAGATAGTATCATCCCATAAAAGGCTCTTCGTGGAATTAGTATATGCGGCTTCTTAATCAGCGTTTCATTTTCTGATTGTGCGTTCCAAGGCCGGATTCTCGAAGACTTCGGTTCTTTACAGGATTGCCCGCGCGAGGTGTGCGACTGTTTCGACGTGGTGGGTTTGCGGGAACATGTCGAAGGCGGCGAGGGAGTCGAGGGTGTAGCCTGCGGCGATGAGGGTGCGTAGGTCGCGTGCGAGGGTGGCGGGGTCGCAGGAGACGTAGGCGATGCGCGCGGGACGGAGGGTGAGGATGCCTGTGAGAGTTTCGGGGTCTGCGCCTGCGCGCGGGGGGTCGAGGAGGAGGAAATCGACGGGCGTTAAACTTGGGGCATGCTGTGTGAGCCAGTCACCTACGTGCGCCGTCTCGATCTCGGCGTTCGGGAGTTTGGCATCGGCGAGGTTGAGGCGTGCGAAGGCGGTGGCCGACGCGTTGCCTTCGACGCCGATGACGCGTGTGAAGCGGCGCGCGAGCGGGAGCGTGAACAGGCCTACGCCGCAGTAGAGATCAACTGCCGTCCCGCCGCGCGTCGTATCATTTGTGTTTTTGAGGGCGGCGTTGAGGAGCGGTTCGAGCAGCGCATGGTTGATCTGAAAAAAGCAGTCTGCGTCGAAGCGATAACGCTCGCCCGCGAGCAGGCGGGAGCGTTCGCCTGCGTCCGCTGCTTCGAGCGGCGGCAGGAGCGAGACGCCGTCGTCGCCCGCGACGGCTTGAAATTCTTCCGTCTCTTCAGACGCGCCTGCGTTGAGCGTCGCGCGCAGGTACGTGAGTTTGGCTTGCACCTCCGGCAAGACGACGGGACATTCGCTAACGTCGCAGACGCGATGAGAGGCGAGTTCGTAGTAGCCGAGGAATTGACGCACGGGGTCGTGTTGCCAGCGTGCGCGCGAGCGGTAATGCCAGACGGCGGGCGACGGCGTGATGGCGATCTCTGCGGGAGGTTCGAGCCGCGCGATGCGACGCAGGCAGTCGCGTATGATCTCGACCTTGGCTTCGAGTTGTGCCTCGTAAGTCAACTGCTGGAAGTCGCAGCCGCCGCAGCGACCGAAGTAGGGGCA
>DASWNS010000396.1:0-19055 GCA_036399115.1 Pyrinomonadaceae bacterium
TCGAAGTCGCTCGAAGTGGGTCACATCTTCAAGCTCGGCACGAAGTATTCCGTCTCGATGAATGCGAAGGTGCTCGACCAAAACGGCAAGGAGGTGCCCGTCGTGATGGGCAGCTACGGCATCGGCATCGAGCGCATCATGGCCGCCGCCATCGAACTCCATCACGATGCGGACGGCATCATCTGGCCGCGCGCCATCGCGCCCTTCGACGCCGTGGTCACCGTCACAAACATCAAGCAGCAGGAGTTGATGGACGCGGGCGAGCGTCTCTACAAGGAACTGCGCGCCGCCGGACTCGAAGTTCTGCTTGACGACCGCGACGAGCGCGCGGGCGTCAAGTTTAAAGACGCAGACCTGATCGGCATCCCTTACCGCATCACCGTCGGCAAGAAGATCACGGAAGGCACGGTCGAACTCTTCGACCGCGCAACGAAACAGTCAACCGACGTAAAACTCGACGACGTGGCCGCACGCCTGCAAGAACTCGCGCTCACGGGGCTGTAAGTCGCAAGGCCGTGCATCGCGGCGAAGGGCGACACGGAACCGTGAGTTCCGTGTCGCCCTTCGTCCGTTTAAGAGGCGAGAGCCTGTGACGTTTCCTGAGCAGCGGGAGCATGCAACCTTCTTTAGAAGTGGAAGCCCGCGACGAGGCCGACCTGTGCTTTTCCGTCGCGCGCGGAGATGCTCAGGCCGCCCAGCACTTTCGTCGGCGCGCCTTTTTTGGTGAAGAACAGGCCGACGCCGGGCACGAAATTTCGCCCGCCCTCGCCGAGATTGGAGCGCGCGAAAATGTCGAGCGCGATGCGGCCTTTGAAGCGACCGGGGAATATCACCACGTCCGCATTGAGCGGGACGGCTGTGGACACCTTGTACTCGCCGCTCAACGCCTGCTGCTTGGAGAGAACCCGTCGCTCCGTCGTCCCGCTCGTCGCAGAGAAGACCTCATCCTCAACGTCAACCGTGTCCAGATCGTCTGCGTTATTGCGTCGCTGCACTCCGAGCGAGACGCCGACGATCATGGAGGACGGAGTCGAGATGTCGCCCGCAGCGGAGTCCGCCGCGTCCGTGGAGGCATCCGTCTTGTCGTCGCTGCGCGTTAGATTGATGAGGGCGTTATATCCCAGGGTCGCCGTGTAGCCGTCGAAGTTCTGTTTCCTGACCTGGTTGGCGAAAGTGGGGTCGGCGGTGAAGAGTTTGTAGCGCGAACGCTTGTAACCGGCCTGAAAGGTGAGCCAGTCGAGCGTGATGCGGCTGGTGGAAATTTGCCCGGCGTTGGCTGGCGTCGGGGGTTTAGCGTAGAGAAACCGCTTCCCGAAGGAGACGTTGATCTTCGCTTCGTTTCCCGGCACGCTGCCGCTGAAGATAGAGGCGAAATCGCCCGCGCGCTTGCCGCTCAGTTCGAAGCCGAAGAAGGGACTGTCATCCCCGCTGTCGAGCAGGTAGCCGAGGCTGATGCTCTTGTCGCCCACGTTGATGCGCGAGAAGCCGCCCCGGTCTTGAATGAAAATACTGCTCTCGCCCGAGGCGTCCTGAAAGGCCGTCTGCGCGTGCGCGCCGGTGCAGCACGACAACACGATGAGCGTTGCGTATGCCAATATTCGTATGCGTTTGTTCGTCATCACTCTGCTCCTTACTTATTTTTACCCTTAGCCGCCGCCGTCTGCGGAAGGGGGATGGCCTGTTGCAGCACGCTCTGGTTGTGCTTGCCGATCATGCCCTCGTGCTCGAACAGAGGTTTGTTCGCTCCGTCTACAGTGAGGGAGATTTTCCACTCCGTCGGCGGCACGCCGAAGGCATGAAAGATGAGGTCGAGGGGGTCTTTAACCTCAAGCGTTTTTGCGCCCTGATAAGTGCCGCTGTCGTTGCTCTGCAACTTGAGCTGCGTCCCTTCCAGAAAAACGAAGACCGATAAGAGCGCGCCTTCGACCACTACTTGAACTCGATGTTTACTCATGGAACGATGAACCTCCTGAGAGATAGTTGTGGGATTGACTGATAAGTCTCGCAAGGTGTTTCCTGCCGACTCGCGCGAACGTCCGGCGCGGCGTCCGCCGTCACGGGCACGCACGCCGTCTGCGGCTAACGCGCCATCCAAACGCTCGCTTTCACGAGGCTGTTAATAGCTATCGGCGTGCCGTGTCCGCAGCACAACGGATTGGCATCGTTTCGCAGGGACGTAAATTTATGAGGCAGGGCGGATTAACTTCCGGCAGGGAGCGTGGGAGGTGAGGCGGGGCGTCTGCGCACGCGTGCGTCGAACCTATCAGTGTTGATAGTCGGGCTATCAACACTGATAGGTGGCGGGCGCGATTGACGGCGCAAGAGGGTCTTAAAGGTAGCCCGGCCTGTGCTCCGGCAGGGTCGTTTCCAGAGTCGTGAAGGGTGGGAAAGTTGCGTTCCGTTTAGTTTCCGAAGCGTCGTGCAGCGCATCTGAAATTTCGTTTGACATCGGCGAGTGATCCGTTTACTCTGCACGCGCTTCAAATGGAACGTTAGAGCTTGGCCGCTCTGTTCGACGTTATAAAAATCAACCGACAATTGTAGAAACGATGTGATTCATTACCTTCGCGTGTAATCCCGTCTTTTTCAAGGCCAACGTGCGCCCCTATTTTCTCAGGCGCGATCAAACTTCCGACAATAAAAGCTTCACGCTCAAACGCTCGTTCTCTTTCTCGCGTGAGCCTTGAGGTGGTCAGAAGTATGTCCGGCGCGTGCTGCCGCCAGTGTTGCCGCCCTCTTCGTGTCTCTCAAAGCTCGAACGGCAACGAAGCGATCCGAATTCTCTCATCAACCCTCAACACGAAAGGAACTACGCCCCATGCTGTCAAATTCCACCACGACCCCGATCCTCGAAACCGACGCCTTCACCAAACACCTCGGCATGTTCACACACCCTAAAGGCGCGCACCTCACCGAACGCACCAAACCGCTCGGCGACTGGCTCCAACAGCGGATCGAATTCGGCACGTGGCCTTACAGCCGTTCGCTCGAAACTTCGCCCGCCACCAACGCCCGCCTTAAAAGCTCGAACGGCATCAGGGTGGAAGGCGTCAACTTCGGCTCGCAGGATTATCTCGGCCTCGCCTCGCATCACGCGATTCACGACGCAGCCATCCGCGCGCTCTCCGACTACGGACCACACAGCGCGGCCTCCGCGATCCTGCAAGGCAACTCCGAATTGTCGCGCTCGCTCGAAGCCGCGCTCGCCGAGCACGTGCAGGCCGAACACGTCCTCCTCTTCCCGACCGGCTGGGCTGCCGGGTTCGGCACCATCGTCGGACTCGTGCGCCCCAACGACCACATCGTCCTCGATCAAAACTCGCACGCCTGTCTCATGCAGGGCGCACGCGCCGCCACCGACAAGCACACCTTCTTTCGTCATAACGACGTGGCGGATGCGCGCCGCAAGCTCTCGAAGATCAGGGCGAAGGACACGGAGAACGCCATCCTCGTCGTTACCGAAGGCATCTTCTCGATGGACTCCGACAGCCCCGACATCTTCGCCTTGCAGGAAACCTGCCGCGAGTTCAACGCCGTGCTGCTCGTGGATGTGGCGCACGACCTCGGCTCGTCCGGCGCGCAGGGCACAGGCCAGATCGGCTTGCAGGGGATGCTCGGCAAGGTCGATCTCGTGATGGGCGCGTTCTCCAAGACGTTCGCCTCAAACGGCGGCTTCCTCGCCACGCATTCGGCCTCCGTGCGCCACTTCGTCAGCATCTACGGCGGCTCGCACGCCTTCTCCAACGCGCTCTCGCCGATTCAGGCCGGGGTGGTGCGCGAAGCCCTGCGCATCGTCCGCTCGACGGAGGGCGAGAGCCTGCGTGCTCGCTCCCTGCGCAACATACGGCAACTTCGCTCGGCCTTCGAGGCCGAAGGCTTGGAGTGCTACGGGCAGCCTTCGCCCATCGTGCCCGTCGGCGTCGGCGACGAAAGGCTGGCGAAGTTGACCGCCCGCGCGCTCGAAGAGAACGGACTCATCGCCAACATGGTGGAGTATCCGGCGGTCGCGCGCGGGCGCGCACGCTTCCGCTTTCAGGTCATGGCGACGCATACGCCCGAACAGATCGACAAGGGCGTCTCGATCTTCCGCCGCTCGCTCGCCGAAGCGCGGCTTCAACTCGCCGGATAGGAGCGGCTCGGACACGCGCACGGTCGCGCGCCTTTATTGCGGAGCGATCTCGATCAAGGTTACTTCCGGCCTCGCCCAGAAGCGCACGCGCGGGGCGAGGCCGCCCTCCATGCCGATGCCGCGATTGACGTAGAGGTGCGTCTCGTCCACACGGTAGAGGCCGGACGCGTGCCGCGCGGCAGTTTCGTCCTCTCGACGCGTACGCGCGTGACGGCGAGCCAGTAGGGTTCGATGAAGTAGCCGTAGGCCATGCACAAGACGCCGATCACGGCGAGCGTCAGGACGATGCGTTGGAGCCAGAGTTGCGTCCCCTCCGGCTTGCTCTCAAGGACGCCCGCGCGGCGCAGCAGGGCGCGGATGAGCGCGGATGAGCGCGAAGGCCGCGAACAGGTAGACGGTGGCGACGGTGCGGAGGAAGAGCGGCAGCATGAATTCTTCCATAGTCTTAACCGTTAAACCGCTCGTGCATTATTGTCCCGGCAGAATTGCGCGACGCTTCACGCCGTCGCGCCCGGATGCGTTCCACACATTGCGCGGCCTCTCTGCTAGTTCATCACTTCGTTAATGAGCAGCGTGAGCGCGTTGTCCTGAAGCGTCTTGTTGCTTTGGAGGTCGCTGTGGAGATCGCAGGCGAAGACGCCGTAGGCGATGGGGAGCGGCGTGTTGAAGAAGGGGCTGCGGCGCGGCGCACCGGGACGTTCGCCGAGCAGCGAGCGACGCGTGACGCGCCCGTCGCCCGGTTCGTACATTGCGCGCGTCACCTCTCTGCGTTTGAGCTTTCGCCCCGACGTATCGCGCAACTCGCGCGGCTCCGTGAGCGTGCGCCAGAGGCCGCGTTTTTCGTCGCGCAGAATGACGGGCGAGTTTAAAGTCTCTTCGCAATCGCCGCCGAAGACGTAGAGCGCGACGGGGCTTGCGTCGCTTGCGTGCGCGTCGAGCGCGGCGTGAAAGCGGCGTGCGCGGCGGAGGGCGGTCGCGAAGTAGGCGTCGAGTTCGGCGAGCGTGGCGCGATGGGGCGCGCCGTCTTCGTCGCGCACGCGCCCGCGCTCGTAGCGTTCCCGAAACTCCGCGTTGTTAACGGGCGACCATTGATACTTGCGCCACACTTCGGGATCGTAAAAATCAATTTCGAGCGGCGCGAGATTTTGATCGAGGAAGCGGACGGTTTCCGGGTGCGGCAGCAGTTGGAAGATGGAGGGGATCGTGACGGCATCTTCGCGCGAGAGTTTGTTGAAGAGACGCACGCGGCGGCGCAGCCCTTCGTTGATCGAATAGCCTTCGAGCAGCGTGGCGAAGGCTTCCATCGTACCTTCGTTGGGCGTGCCGAACATGAAGATTTTGTTGATGTGGCGCGCGCCCGCCCAGGTCGGTTGCGGCGCGCCGGGGGCGTCGCCTGCGGGCAAGTCCGCGTCGCCGTACATGGCTGCGTAGCGCGCGACGAGGCCGCCCATCGAATGCGCGACGATGTTGAAGCGCAGATCGGGGCGACCGAGCTTGAGCTTCAACTCCTCGACGCGGCGAAAGAGCAGTTGCGCCGACTCCACGTTGTCTCTCCGCCAGTCGTAAGGAAAGACGTAGAAGGTGTCGCGGTCGCCGTCGGCGGGCGGGTTGTCCCAGTCGCCGTCGCGGTAATCGCCGAAGCGGCGCAGCGCGTTCAGGAGTTCGTAATAGACGTAGATGTCGGGCGCGAGCCGCGCGAGCTTGGCGGTCACGACGATGCGCTCGGCGACGAGTTCGTCGCGGTTCGCGGCGAGGTCGGGCGTCGTCGGCAGGCTCAGGCCGTCGGTCGAGGAACGAAACGCGGAAGGCCAGACGACTTCTCGCGTCCGCCGGTTCATGAGTTGCGAACCTAGTATGCCGGGAATGACGATGACGGGAAGTTTATCTTTGCGCGCACGCGCGGGAGCGAAGATGCGTTCGAGGTCGGGCGTGCGACGCGCGCCGCAACCCGCCGTCGTTAACGCGATAACGAAAGTGATAAGTAATGAGTGATGAACGATGAGCGCAAAGCTCTCTCTCTTTTTACTCATCACTCATCACTCATCACTCATCACTTCTTTATTCCATTTACGGTTGATGAGGCTGGCAACGAAGCCCGCGCCGAAGCCGTTGTCTATGTTGACGACGGTGACGTTTGAAGCGCAGGAGTTGAGCATGCCGAGGAGCGCGGCGACGCCGCCGAAGGACGCGCCGTAACCGATGCTCGTCGGCACGGCGACGACCGGCACGCCGACGAGGCCGCCGACGACGGAAGGCAGCGCGCCCTCCATGCCCGCCGCCACCACCACGACGCGGAAACGGCGCAGGCGTTCGCGCTCGGCGAGCAGGCGATGAATCCCGGCCACGCCCGCGTCCCAGATGCGCGCCACGCGGTTGCCCATCGCCTCCGCCGTCAACGCCGCCTCTTCCGCCACGGGAATGTCGCTCGTGCCTGCGGTGACGATGCCGATCTCGCCCGTGCCGAGTTCCGTGCGGTCGCGCCGGATACGGATCATGCGCGCCGACTCGTGCCACTCGGCGTCGGTTGCGATGTTGCGCACCTCGCCGTAAGTGTCCGCGTCCGTCCGCGTGATGAGGACGTTCGGCGCACGCGCGACGAGACGTTCCACGATCTCGCAGATTTGCGTGCGCGACTTTCCCGCCCCGAAGACGACTTCGGGAAAACCCTGTCGCGCCGCACGCGCATGGTCAATGCGCGTGTGCTCGATGTCTTCGAAGTGAAGATTGGCGAGACGCTGCGCCGCCTCTGCCGTCGCCAACTCGCCCGTCCTGTGCGCGGAGAGCAATTGTTCTATTTCGCGTAGATCCATCTTAATATGAAGCTGCCCACTGTTTGACGTGCGCCCATTCTAGCATCGAACCCGCGCGCGCCCGCAATTTGAGCGCGCGCTACCTCTCTCGCTTTGCTTCGCGCGACTGAAACATAGCGCGGCGGCGGCGCGTAAGTTTTGATTCTTCAAGCCCGCCGCGCGGCAGCGTTCAGACATCCCTGACGGGAGGCTCCGTGGAACTTTTCATCGAACGTTATTTTGCGATCACTATGCTCGCCGTCGGCCTCTCGCATATCGCGCTGGCGCGACTTCTTCCTGTTGCTGAAAGGGACGGGCGTGGCCGGAATCATCATCGCCATCTACACCTTCCCGCTCGGCCTGTTCATCGTCCTCGGACATAACGTCTGGGTGGCGGATGTGCCGCTCATCGTCACCCTCTGCGGCTGGGGGATGACGCTCAAGAGCGCGAGTTACGCACTCGTTCCCGGCCAGGCCGAGCGCATGATTCCGTCGGGCGCAGATGCACATCGCAAGTACTTCGCGGGAGGCTTCGTGGCGTTAGCCATCGGCGCGCTTTTGCTTTACCATTCATTTTTCCGCGCCCCGTAAAATCCGCGAACTTCGCAACCGGCGCGGCCTGCGACTTATGGAATTGACCCTTGCCATCACGGGAGCATCGGGCGCGACTTACGCGCACCGCACGCTCATCCATCTGGCGTCGAGCGGCGTGGTCGAGCGCATCAACCTGATTATGTCAGCGGCGGCGCAGACGGTGGCGCGCGTCGAACTCGGCGCAAACTTGCAGGGCGGCGACGCGCGCACGATCAACGAATGGATCGGACTTGCGCCGGATTCAAAACTCGTGCGCCTGCACCGCCTCGACAACGTGGCGGCCACGCCCGCTTCCGGTTCGCACCCGCAGGCGGGCATGCTGATCGTCCCCTGCTCGATGGGCACGCTCGGCGCAATCGCTTCCGGCGCAGGCACGAATCTGATTCACCGCGCGGCAGACGTGACTTTGAAAGAAGGGCGCAAGCTCGTCATCGTCCCGCGCGAGTCGCCTTACAACGCGATTCATCTGGAGAACATGCTGCGTCTGGCGCGTGCGGGTGCGCGCATCCTGCCCGCCAGTCCCGGCTTCTATCATCGCCCGCAGAGCATCGAAGAGTTGGTGGATCATCTGGTCTTCCGCATACTCGATCAGTTCGGCGTGCCGCACACGCAGCGCACGCAATGGCAGGGCGACCCGACGGCGACCACGACCGCGCCCGTCGCCATAGAAGGCGACTGAACTTGGCACTATGCGACCGGGCGACCCTATGAGTTGCGAATTGCAAAATTTGATAACTGCCGGTAACGGCGCGAACTCTTTCTCCGTGCCTCTTGCTCTGTGTTTCCGTGATGAAGGGCGTGCGCCGGAGTGGCTTTAACGCGCGCTCCCGCTGGCATCAATCTTGCAGTCAGTTTTCAGGCAGACGTAATTTCCGACAGCAGCAACCGGATCGACTTTCGATGAGTTCTCAGGCAACCAACACGACGACGGCGGCGGGCAACCTGCGCACGACGCTCGAAATGATCAAGATCGAGCACACGCTCTTTGCGCTGCCCTTCGCGCTGCTCGGCGCGGTGCTGGCGGCGCGCGGCGTGCCCTCCGTGTGGCAGTTGCTCTGGATCACCGTGGCGATGGTGGGCGCGCGCTCCGCCGCGATGGCCTTTAACCGCATCGCCGATCACAGGTACGATGCAGCCAACCCGCGCACCAGCGGGCGCGCGATTCCGTCGGGTGCGCTCTCGCTGAAATTCGCGTGGGCGTTCACGCTGGCGTCGGCGTCGCTCTTCTTCGTCGCGGCGGCGATGCTCAACCGCCTGACGCTCCTGCTCGCGCCCGTCGCGCTGGCGAGCGTGCTTCTCTATTCCTACACGAAGCGTTTCACATCGCTCTCGCATCTCGTGCTCGGCTGGTGTCTGGCAATCGCGCCGACGGGCGCATGGATCGCCGTGCGCGGTGCGTTTGACAGCCCCGTGCCGCTCCTGCTCTCGCTCGTCGTGATGCTCTGGACAGCCGGGTTCGACGTGCTCTACGCCTGCCAGGATTACGACTTCGACCGCGCGGCGGGTTTGCGTTCGATCCCCGCACGCGTCGGCATCGGGCGCGCGCTCTGGATTTCCAGACTACTCCATGCGGCAGCCTTCGCCGCGCTCGTCGCGCTCTACCTGACGGCCAAGCCCGGCGCGTTCGCGCTCGCCGGGCTGGCCGCGACCGGCGCGCTGCTCGTCTATCAACATTCACTCGTCCGCGCGGACGATCTCAGTCGCCTGAACGCCGCGTTCTTCACCACGAACGCCTTCGTCAGCGTCATCCTTTTGCTCACCTTCGGCGGCGCGGTCTTCTTCGCCCGGCTGTGAGTCCGGAGGAGAGGTTCAGCAGTTTGACCCGGAAAGAAATTCTTATGAGCACAAACACTTCAATCCCTACCGAACGCGAACCCATCGTGCTGCACTTCAGCCCACGCCTGAAGCAGATAAGCGAGGAAGAGTTCTACGAATTCTGTCAACTCAACCGTGATTTGCGCCTCGAACTCACTAGCGAAGGAGACTTAATCATTATGCCTCCGACGGGCGGAAAGAGCGGCTTGCGGAATGCGACGCTGACGGCAGAACTCAAAAATTGGGGAAAGCAGGACGGCACAGGCTTAGTCTTCGATTCATCGACTGTGTTTGCGCTGCCTAACGGCGCAAAGCGGTCGCCGGATGCGTCGTGGGTTAGCAAAGACCGTTGGAGCGCGTTGTCGGAAGATGAGCAGGAACAATTCCCGCCGCTTTGCCCGGACTTCGTTGTGGAACTGCGGTCGCGCACCGACGCGCTCAAAAATTTGCGACAGAAGATGGAAGAGTACGTCGCTAACGGCGCGCAACTCGGCTGGCTGATCGATCCGTCGGAGCGAAAGGTCTACGTCTATCGTCCGTCCGCGCCCGCAGAGGAATTGGATAACCCGCAGACAATTTCCGGCGAGCCTCTATTGCGCGGGTTGTCGCTCAACCTACAGGAGATTTGGGACTAACATCTTCGTCGCGCGAGGCGCGACAAATTCCAATGACAGTTATGAACTTTTCACACGACCCGAAACTTAAAGAGATCGCCGCAAAAGTAGAAGCCGGAGAACGGCTCTCCTTCACCGACGGCATGGACTTATATGCGACCGACGATCTGGCCGCGCTCGCGAAGCTGGCTGACACGGTGCGTCGTCGCCTGCACGGGCGGCGCACGTATTACAACGTCAATCGTCATTTCAACTACACGAATGTCTGCTACGCCGACTGCAAGTTCTGCGGCTTCTATCGCACGCCGCGACAGCCCGACGCCTACACGCACAACGTCGAGGAGGCCGTCGCGGTGGCGGGCAAGGCGGTCGCCGAGGGCGCAACCGAGTTGCACATCGTCGGCGGCTTGAACACGAAACTCCCTTTCAAGTACTACACAGACCTGCTCGCAAACCTGAAGCGCGCCTACCCGCGCCTGCACCTGAAAGCCTTCACGATGGTCGAACTCGACCACATGGCAGGCTTCTACAAGATGAGCGACGAGGAGGTGATCGCGCGTCTGAAAGAGGCCGGGATGGATTCGTGTCCCGGCGGCGGTGCGGAGATTTTTCGCGAGCCGACGCGCTCCAGAATTTGCGCGCACAAGACGGACGCCGGACGCTGGCTCGCGCTCGCGGGCAAAGTTCACGACGCGGGATTGAAGACCAACGCAACGATGCTCTACGGGCACATCGAGTCCGTCGAAGACCGCGTAGACCACTTCATACAACTGCGCGAGCAGCAGGACGCATCGGGCGGCTTCCAGTGCTTCATCCCGCTCGCCTTCTATCCCGAAGGCACGAAGCTCTCCGCGTGTCCGGGGCCGTCGGGCGTGGATTCGTTGAAGACCATCGCCGTCTCGCGTCTCATGCTCGACAACTTCCCGCACATCAAAGCCTACTGGGTGATGCTCGGCAAGCGGCTCGCGCAGGTCGCGCTGCACTACGGCGCAAACGATCTGGACGGCACGATCACAGAAGGCGGCGAACTCACCGAAAGCTACTCGGTCGAGTCGAACAATGAAGTGCGTATGAACAAAAACGAGATCGCCGCCCTCATCCGCGAGGCCGGATTCGAAGCCGTCGAACGCGACACGCTCTACAATCCAATCGTGGAGATGACGGCGGCTTGAGATTCGTCCCGTTCTTCTTTGCGCTCCCGGCATGAGCTTACGAGCTCGCCAGGACGCGGAGGAAACCTTGAGCGTTATAAAGATGGAAGTGGCGATGACTGAGATTGAGCCGACGAAGAGATTCACCGAACGCGTGGCGGACTACGTGGCTTATCGCCCGAAGTATCCGGCGGCGGTCTTGGAGTTCATGCGTGCGGAGTTGAATCTGCGCCCGTCGTCAATCATCGCGGATGTCGGGTCGGGACCGGGCATTCTGACGGAGATGTTTTTGCGCAACGGCAACACGGTCTTCGCGGTCGAACCGAACGAGGCGATGCGCGCCGCCGCCGAAAATTTACTTGGCGCGTTTCCCAATTTTAAGAGCGTTGACGGCATGGCCGAGGCGACGACGCTTGACGCGCGAAGCGTAGACTTCGTGACGGCGGCGCAGGCTTTTCACTGGTTCGACGCCGGGCGGGCGTTGGCGGAATTCGCGCGCATCCTGAAAGACGGAGGGTGGGTTGCGCTGCTCTGGAACATGCGCCGCACAGACTCGACGCCCTTCCTGCGCGAACTCGAACGCATCCTGCGCGCTTACGGCACGGACTACGAGCGCGTCGCCGCCGACAACCCCGGACAGGAGTTGATGGAACGAATCTTCCCGCGCGGCTTCGGCACGAAGAGGTTCCGGCACGAGCAAGTCTTCGACTATGCGGGCTTGCGTGGCCGCTGGCTCTCCGCCTCCTACGTGCCGCTCGCGGGACACCCGAATCACGAACCGATGTTCGACGCGCTCCGGCGCGCCTTCGACGAGCACAACACGGACGGCACCGTCGTCATCGAATACGACACGGTGCTCTACTACAGTCAACTCTCTAAAGTCTGACAGAGCATGGCCTGAACTTGCTCGCAAACAACCGCCGACGAACAACTGACAATTCACAACTGACAACCGACAACCATTTATGACCACCGACACCCGAACGCAAACCATCACCGTCGCGCACTCGCCCGATTCCGACGACGCCTTCATGTTCTACGGACTCGCCACCAACAAACTCGACACAGGGAGCCTGCGCTTCACGCACGTCCTCGAAGACATCCAGAGTTTGAACGAGAAGGCGATGCAAGGCGTCTACGATGTGACGGCCATCAGCTTTCACGCCTACGCTTACATCTCTGACAAGTATGCGCTGTTGCCGCACGGCGCGAGCATCGGCGACAACTACGGCCCCATCGTCGTCTCGCGTGAAAAGTTCAAGCCGGAAGAACTCTCGTCGTTGAAAGTCGCCGTGCCCGGCAAGCTGACGAGCGCGTTCCTCGCCCTGAGCATCTTCTGCCCGGAGTTTGAATATGAGATCGTGCCTTTCGATAAGATCATCGAGGCGGTGCAGGAGGGGCGCGCGGATGCGGGTCTGCTCATCCACGAGGGACAGCTTTTCTATCAAAACATGGGGCTGCACAAAGTCTTAGACCTCGGCGAGTGGTGGCACGAGCGGACGGGGCTGCCGCTGCCGATGGGCGGCAACGTCATCCGGCGCGACCTCGGCGCGGAAGTGATCTCGCAAGTCTCGAAATGCCTGCACGAGAGCATCCGATACTCGCTCGACAATCGCGCGGATGCGCTCGAATACGCGATGCAGTTTGCGCGCGACATGGAACCGGAGTTGGCCGACCGTTTCGTCGGCATGTGGGTCAACGAACTGACGCTCGACTACACGGAGCGCGGGCGCACCGCCGTCCAACGTCTGCTCGACGAAGGCGCAGAGCGCGGCATCATCCCGCGCCGCGTCGACGTCGAATTCGTGCAGTAGAATAGACGGTGAGCAGTGAGCGGTAAGCGGCAAGGCATTCAGGGTCGTGCCCCTGCGGCTTGCGGCTCACTTTCTTCTGGCAACATTCGCCGTGCGGGTTGCATCTCAGTCTTTCCAAGAAGGGTCGCTCGGCTTTCCTGTGGCGCGGGCGGCGGCGGCAGTAAGACTCAAATTCCCAGAGAAAATTTATGAAAAACTCTCTTTCGTGGCAATCGAGATTGAGGTTGTTTGTGCTGCTGCTGGCGTGCGCCGCTTTTGCGCCCGCCGCAGGGGCGCAGCAAGTCTCTTCGGCGAGCGCGCCTTCCGCTTCGACGGCGGGCGTCGATGTCGAACGCATCATACGCGAGTTCACCGCCAAAGAGGCGACGTTCCGGCAGGCGCTCAACCAGTACAGCTTCAAGCGCGAGGCCGTCGTGCAGACTATCGGGATGGGCGGGCAGATTTCCGGCGAGTATCGCCGCATCTCGCGCTTCGTCTTCGACGACAGCGGCAAGCGTTACGAGAAGATTCTGCTGTTTCCGCTCCCGACCCTCACCGAAGTGGAACTGTCGGGAGAGGATTTGGAAGACCTGAGTGGCGTGCAGACTTTCGCGCTCGAACCCTCCAAGATCAACCTCTATCAACTCACTTACGTCGGCAAGGAGAAGATTGACGAACTGGACTGTTACGTCTTCGACGTTGCCCCGAAGGTGATGCCCGACCCCAAGAAGACGAAAGACCGTTTCTTCAAGGGGCGCATCTGGATCGACGATCAAGACGTGCAAATCGTGAAAGTGCGCGGCAAGGGCGTGCCCGAAAAAAAGAACGCGCGCTACCCGACCTACGAAACCTACCGCGAACAGATCGACGGCAAGTTCTGGTTTCCGACTTACACTTACGCAGACGAAGAACTGATCTTCGATAGCGGTCAGGTCGTCCGCCTGCGCCTGCGCATCACCTTCAACGAGTTCGTCCGCCCCAGCGCGAAAGTCAGAGTTATCGACGAAGGACAGGACATCATCCCGACGCCTTCGCCCACGCCGCAGCAGCAGAAGAAACCTTGAACGCAGAGGTCAGAGGCTAGAGTTTAGAGTATCGGTAAAAACAGGCAGGCCGGGGAACGCAGCTTAGTCGCTCGCTCCTCGGCCTGCATCTTTTTCCAACCTCCAAACTCTAGCCTCTAAGTTCTAGTCTCTGAACTCTGTTCTTAGTTCTTCCGCCACCAGTTCGCGCACCGTCCCGGCGAGGCGTCTGACATCTTCGTCCGTCGAGAGTCCGGTGGTTTCGACGGGCGGGAGAATAACCATTTCAATCGTTCCGGCGCGGGCGACGCCGGTGCCTTTGCCCATGAGCGCGTCCGTGTTTTTGATGGCGACGGGCACGATGCTTACGCCCGTCTCTATCGCCATGTAGAATGCGCCTTTTTTGAACGGCAGCAATTGACCGGGTAGTGCGCGCGTCCCTTCCGCGAAGACGCCGAAGGAGACGCCGGAGCGTATGCGTTCGGTGGCGGCGCGCACCGTTGCCAGCGCGCGTTCGCGGTTGGAACGGTCAATCGCCATGATGTTCACGAAGCCCATTCCGAAGCCGAGAATGGGAACTTTCAACAACTCCTTTTTAGCGAAAAGTCCGATGCGCCGTTTGAGGTGGCAGAAGAGAGTCGCTGTGTCTAGATAGGAGCGGTGGTTGGCGGTGAAGATGTAAGTGCGGCGCGGGTCGAGTTGTTCCAGACCGCGCACGCGCACGCGCATCCCGCTCAGGCGCAGCCATTGCCGCCCGCCCCACAGGGCAATCGGGTAGACCCACTCCCGCCGTCCCGCGAGCCACGCCACCAACAGCACCGGAGGCCCGAAGATGAGCAGCAGCATCGCCGCGACGAACAGAATCCACCAGTGATATAGACGACCGGCGAAGGACGACTCCCCCGCGCCTCCCGCGACGAGGCGGCCTGCGGCGGCGGCTTCTCCTCCGGCCATCGCGTCCTGCTTCGAGGTGCGCGGCGCGCTCGCGTCTGTGCTAGACTCGCCCCCGGCACACACGCTCTCCGTATCAAACAATTTTTCCGAAAGAGAATCAGTCATGTCTCGCTCCGTTCTCCGGCTCGCGCTCTCGACTTATCTCGTCGCGCTCTCTCTGGTCGTCGTCCTCTGCGGCGCGCTCTTTGCGCCCGCCCCGGTTCGCGCGCAGCAGACGCGCCGCCCCGCTTCCCCCGCGTCGCGCTCTGCCGCGACGACAACTAACGCGCCGCCCTCGCCCGCGTCCGTGCTCGGTTTCACGCCCGGCGACGACCGCACGGTCGCAGACTGGCGACAGATCACAGACTATTTCACACGCCTCGATGCGGCGAGCGAACGCGTCGAGGTTCGCACGCTCGGGCAGACAACTCTGGGTCGCCCGCTCGTCGTCGCCTTCATCAGCGCGCCTGAGAATATACGCAATCTCACGAAGTTCCAAGACCTTCAACGCCGCCTGTCCGACCCGCGCCTCGCCAGCACGGAAGCAGCGCGCGACGAGTTGACGCGTGAAGGCAAGACCGTCGTGGTCATCTCCTGCTCGATCCACTCGACCGAGATCGTCGCCTCGCAGATGTCCATGCAACTCGCCTACGAGTTGGCTTCCGCCGCAGACGCCGCGACGCGCGAGATTTTGCAGAACACGATCCTCCTGCTCATCCCTGCGGCCAACCCCGACGGCGTGGACATCGTCGCCAACTGGTATCGCAAAACTCTGGGCACGCCCTACGAAGGCACCGAACCGCCCGAGCTATATCATCATTACGCCGGGCACGACAACAACCGCGACTGGTTCATGCTCAACTTAAAAGAGACGCAACTCCTGACGCGTCTCTTCTGGCGTGAGTGGTTTCCGCAGATAGTCTATGACGTGCACCAGCAGGGCGCGAACGGCTCGCGCTTCTTCGTCCCGCCCTTTTTCGATCCGCCGAACCCGCACATCCCGCCGCTCCTGCTCCGCGAAGTCGGCCTCATCGGCCACAAGATCGCCGCAGACTTGCAGGCCGCAGGGCAGCAGGGCGTTATCACCAACGCACTCTACGATACATGGTGGCACGGCGGCTTTCGCACCGCGCCCTATTATCACAACTCCGTCGGCATCCTTACCGAAGCCGCGAGCGCGCGCCTGATGTCGCCCGTCGAAGTGACGCGTGAACAACTCACGCGAAGCACCGCGCGCGGCATGCCGAGCGCGCTCCAATCGGCGACCAACTTTCCAGACCCGTGGCCGGGCGGGACGTGGCGACCGCGCGACATCATGCGGATGGAGTTGACGGCCTCGCGCGCCGTGCTCTCGATGGCCGCGAAGTATCGCGAGCGTTACCTGCACAACTTTTACGAACTCGGTCGGCGCGGAGTCGAAGGGAGAAACACAGTCGGCGACGCCGAGATCGGATATGTGATTCCGGCAGGGCAGGGCAAGGACGAGGCCGTCGCGAAGTTGATCGGCGCGCTCGTCGAACAGGGCGTAGAGGTTCAACGTCTCGACAAAGAATTGCACCTGATGATGCTCGGCAATCGCGGCGCGGTCTATAACGATCTGGTACAGAACCCGCCCGTCATGCCTGCGGGCAGTTATCTCATCTTTCTCGCGCAGCCTTACCGCGCCAACATCAAGGCTCTCTTCCAAAAGCAGATTTATCCGGACCGGCGCACCGCCGGGGGCGAGGCCGAACGCCCTTACGACGTGGCCGGGTGGACGCTCCCGATGCAGATGGGTGTGCAGGCTCTCCCCATTCACAGCATCCGCGAAGCCGCATCCGAAAGACGCCTGACGCTCATCCGCGATGCGAACGAAGTGCGGCGCGCGCTCAACCTGCCCGCGCAGCAGGATACGCGCTCGCCCCTCACGAATCCCGTCGCGCGCCCCTCGCGCCTTGCGCTCTACAAGAGTTGGACGGGTTCGATGGATGAGGGCTGGACGCGCTACGTCTTCGACACGTTCAACGTCCCGTTCCAGACATTACTCGACAAGGAAGTGCGCGCCGGAAACCTGCGCGCCCGTTACGACGTGATCGTGCTGCCCTCGATGCGTCTCAGGGAGATCGTGGAAGGGCGTAGCCGGGAGACTGCGCCGCCGGAGTTTGCGGGCGGTATCACGGAGGCGGGCGTGGAGAACCTGCGCCGCTTCGTCGAAGACGGCGGCACGCTCGTCTGCTTCGACGCTGCTGCGGAACTCGCCGTCAAGCGTTTCAAATTGCCGCTCAGAAACGTCCTCGAAGGCGTGCGTTCGTCGGAGTTCTACGGCCCCGGCTCGATCCTCCGGCTCGAAGTTGATACCGCGCACCCGCTCGCGCGCGGTTTCGGCAAACAGGTGGACGCTTATTTCATCAACAGTTCCGCCTACGAGTTGACGGCGGACGCGGAGAAGCGCGTGCGCGTCGTCGCGCGTTATGCCGAACGCGACGTACTGCGTTCCGGCTGGCTGCTCGGCGAAAAGCTGATCGCGGGCAAGATCGCGCTCGCGGAAGTGAATCTGGGCAAAGGGCGCGTCGTCCTTTTCGCCTTCCGCCCGCAACACCGCGCACAGACGTGGGGCACCTTCCCCTTCATCTGGAACGCAATCGAGCTAAGGGATGAGGGATGAATCAGAACAAAGCAGGCTGTTGAATGCTTTCTCTTATTCATCCCTCATCCCTCATCCCTCATCCCTTTTATCGGGCATCTATTACCCGGCGCGCGCATCAAAGTTTGCGTCCGCGCCTCGTGGTCGCTTAATATCGCTTTAGTTAAAAGGAGTTTAGAAAGGCCATGAGAAAGTTCGCCGCCTTGCTTGCACTCCTCTCCCTGCTCGCAACTTCCGCAGCTTCAATCAACGCGCAGACGCGCCCGCGTCGCGTAGGGCAGACCACAGGCCGCGCAAATCCGCCTGACAGCAGCAGCACTACTGCGCCCCGCTCCGACGCCGAAAATGATCGCGGCGCGCGGCGTCCGCCGACGCTCGGCGGCGCAGTCGGCTCCAACGACACCGCCAGCGCACGCACCTCGAACACGACAGACCCGACCGAAGTTGACGAGAACGAAGTTGTCCGCGTGAACACTTCGCTCGTGACGATTCCGGTGAGTGTGATGGACAGGGCGGGCAAGTACGTGCCGAGCATCCGGCAACAGGAGTTTCGTATCTGGGAGGAAGGCGTCGAACAAGAGATCGCCTATTTCGCCACGGTCGAAAAACCCTTCACCGTCGCCCTCGTCATTGACACCTCAGGCTCGACGAAGTTTCGTCTGCGTGAGATTCAGGACGCCGCCATCGCCTTCGTCAATCAACTGCGCCCCGAAGACCGCGTGCTCGTCGTCTCTTTCGACGACGAGGTGCGGGTTCTCTGTGAAGCGACGAGCGACCGCGCTCGACTGCACGACGCCATTCTCCGCGTCTACCCCGGCGAGGGCACGAAGCTCTACGACGCCGTCGATTTCATCATCAATCAACGCTTCAACCGCATCGAGGGGCGCAAGGCCATGCTCCTCTTCACCGACGGCGTTGACACTTCGAGCCGTCGCGCCAGCTATGAATCGAACGCCCGCGACGCGGAAGAACTCGACGCGCTCATCTATCCCGTCCAGTACGATACTTTTGCCGGTGGCAACAGCCCGAGCGGCAACGGCGGCGGCGTCTGGGGCGGCGGGAACCGGCGCAGACGCGGCGGCATGGCAGACATTCTCTCGGATATTCTCATCGGCGGAAACGTTCGCATCGGCGGCGGAAGTGGAGGCGGCAGAGGCGGCAGTGGGGGTGGAGGCGGCGGTAACAGTTGCACGGGCTGCACGCGCGAAGAGTACGCACGCGGCAACGCTTACCTGAACGACCTCGCGCGTCTGTCCGGCGCGCGGCTCTATCGCGCCGACACCACGTACGACATCGCGGGCGCGTTCTCGCTCGTGGCAGAAGAACTGCGTCGCCAGTACAGCCTCGGCTACTACCCGAAGCAGCAGGGGCAGCCCGGCCAGCGTCGCCGCATCAAAGTTCGCGTCATGCGCCCCGACCTCGCCGTCAACGCACGCGACAGCTACATCTACAATCCATCCGGCGCAAACAACAACACCACCACCGCGCAGGACTCCAACCAGCAACGCTCCCAACCCGTACTGCGCAGGTCGCCGCTCGCGGAAAGATAAATAGTGATGAGTAATGAGTGATGGGTGATGAGTTAAAGCAGT
>DASWNS010000397.1:0-14215 GCA_036399115.1 Pyrinomonadaceae bacterium
CGGAAGACTCGATCACGAACTTCGGAGATGAGTTGGCGGGAGAGATGGCGTATGCCTTCTCACAGAGTGAAGACGAGTGCGGCTTCCTGGGAGATGCCACGAGCACCTATCACGGCATCATGGGAGTTATCCCGCGCCTGGTCGAACTCGACGATGCAGTGGCCAACATCGCGGGGCTGGTGGAAGCGACCGGAGCCACGTGGGACAGCATCACCAGAGCGGACATGTTGGCAGTGGCCGAGCGTCTGCCGGAGTACGCCGACACTCCGGAGACGAAGTGGTATTGCTCCAGGAAGTTCTACGTCAACGTGATGATGAGAATCATGCTGGAGGCCGGAGGCGTGACAGCAGCGCATCTGGAGAGCATGCGGGTGAAGATGTTCCTGCACTACCCGGTCGAGATCGCGCAGGTGTTACCGAAGAAGAGCGCGGCCTCTCAGGTTCCCTGCCTGTTCGGAGACTTGCGCCAGGCGGCAAGGTTTGGTGACCGGCGGCAAATCTCCGTGGACGTGACGGACGCGAACCGGACGGAGTTCGAAGAAGACGTGTTGACCATCAGAGGGACGGAGCGCTTCGACATCAACGTGCACGATGTGGGCAACGCCAGCGCCGATGTGGACGAGCGCGAGGCCGGGCCGATTGTTGGCTTGATTACAAAGAGCAGCTAAGGGTGCGTGGGTGAGGTGTAAGCGATGAGCAGAGGACTCGAACAGATTTTCAGCCCCGAGACACTGGCGGCACTCGACGACTACGTGAGCGCTAAGGTGCGCGAAGGGCTGAAAGAGTCGCTGCCCGAGCCTGAGGGAGGAGCTGAGTATATTTCGGTTAAGACTGCCTCGGCACGCTTTGACATCTCCGAAAGTACTATCCGTGACTGGATCCGCATAGGCAAGTTGAGGAAGTACAAGATCATGGGGTGCGTCCGCCTGAAGCCCTCCGAGATTGTCCGCGAACTCGAAAATCAATAAACTCACGCCCGCTACGAAGGGCGGCGCTTCCGGCCACACAGAAGGAGCCGCATGGGAGTTTACAAAAGAAAGGGCAAGTGGGAGGTCCGCTTGCAGATGAACGGGGTGAGGTATTACCGGCAGGTGCCGGAGGCCCACAACAAAGGGCAGGCTCTGGTTGCCGAGGCTACCCTGCGAAAAGAAATTTACGAGGGGCGATACGGCAAAGAAGGCGGAGAGATTGGCACGACCGACTTCAAAGAGTTTTGCGAGCGCGTCTATCTTCTCGACATCAGAAACCGGCTCGTCCAGTGGAAGAACGAGCAATACAAAGTACGCACGCTCTGCCGGTTCTTCGCAGGCAAGAGGCTACGCGACATCACGCCGATGTTAGTCCAAGGCTACAAGCGGCAGCGTGTATCAGGCGAGACGCAGTACGGGCGGAAGCGTCAAGCCTCAACGGTGCGGGGGGAGATCATGACACTCTCCGCGATCTTCAACATGGCCATCGACAACGACCTCATCGGCGCGAATCCATGCCGGAAGGTCAAGTGGGCGCGAGGCGAGGCGACGAGCCGGCGTGATCGCGTGCTTACACTCGATGAGGAAAGGAGTCTCATGCCGCAGATCGAGAGCTTCCCCGAAGTGAAGGCTGCGGTCGTTCTCGCGCTCAACACCGGACTGAGGCGTATGGGGATCCTCACGCTCAAGACTTCGGACGTGAATTTCGCCGGGCGCACTGTCATCTACACGGCGAAGGGCGGGAGGCGGCGGACATTACCGCTGAATGCCGAAGCGCTTGCCGTCCTGCAGGAGATGGCGAAGAGTCCCGCGCCGGGTGGGTTTCTCTTTCATAACCGCACAGGCAACAACCTGTCAGCGGCGGGCGGCGCCTTCAAGCTGGCAGTGGAGCGGGCTGGATTACAGGATATGAATTTTCACGACCTCAGGCACACCTTCGCAACGCGCGTGCGCCTGCACGCGGATGCATACACTGTGCGTGACCTCCTCGGTCACTCCAAGGTGGACACGTCTAACATCTACGTTAATACGGCACCACTGGAAGAGCAGCGCGGGGCAGTTGATGCACTGGTCAAGCACCCACGTGTCCTCGAGGCGGCGGAAAAGTTTCACCGGGCTTTCACCGCAAACGACAGATAGCACGTTTTTCGGATGAATGTGCGCCACCTACACAATTTAAATAAACATTCGTAACGGCGTCGAAGCGGGGCGGGAGTAGAAGAGTGTTGGCCGTGTGCGGACGTGCCGGAGGGGTGGTTACAAATTGAAAGAGTTTTCGATGTTCGAGTTTGCCCTGAAGGCCGCGAAAGATTCGCAACTCGAAGACCTCGGCCAACTCGCGATAGTCTCTCGAAAAAATTTCGACGAGCGCCCGACATTCAGATTCCGCGCGCAGGTTCCCTGCCTCGAATACGTAAGCCTGCTCATCGAGAACGCGCTCCTGCTGCGCACGAATCGAGAGGGGCGCGTCTACGCGGGCTTCGAGAAGTTGTCGCGCATGGAATACGTGGCCGACCGCTTTCTGCGCATCTCGGACGTGTCCGAGCGCGTCTACGTCTTCGGCGTGCCCGACTGGAAACCGCCGCGCCATCCAAACCTCGGCATCGTGCGTTTGAAGCCCGACACCGACCTCGCACGCGAGTGGTTCGTCATCGCGCATTCGCAGAAGTTCAACGCCGCACTCGTCGCCGTCGATGAAGACGGCTTCGACACGCCCATCCTCGACGAGCGCAACTTCCGCTCCTTCAAAACCACAGACCCGCGCATCGTCGCCCAACTCGCCGCTGCCGCCGAAGACTTAATCGATCAGTCGGTCAAGAGTTAAAGACGCAATTCGAGCCGCGCACGGATGCGGGGACGGCGGCGGGAACTAGCTTCCACGCGCGTACGCGTTTTAAGATGTGCGCGTCCGACGCGAAAGGAGGCTTATGAGAAGGCTCATCATCGTCGCCGCATTGTCACTCGCCGCATTGTCGCTCGCTGCCTCGACGCACGAGGCGGCCACCCGCGCTCCGTTCGTCTCTTTGGCGCAGGCGTTTTATCCAACCGGGAGCCAGACCGCGCAAGCGCCCAAAGGGTGGAGCCTGACCGGGAGCCACCGCGAACACTACTATCTGACCACCGACAACAAGGTGCGACGCGGCGGCAAGCTGAGCGCGACCCTCATCTCGAAAAACTCCGCCTCCGACGACGGCTTCGGCTCGATGAAACAGGAGATCAAGGCCGACAACTACCGTGGACGGCGCGTACGCTATTCGGGCTACCTGAAGGCGGAACTCGCCGCCCAGCGCGCCGCGCTCTGGATGCGTGTGGAAGGCGCGGACGGGAAAATTCTCGCCTTCGATAACATGGAAGAACGTCCCGCCACGGGCACGACCGCCTGGAAGAAGTATGAGATCGTCCTCGACGTGCCGGAGGCCGCGCAGCACATCGCCCTCGGCGCGCTCTTCGAGGGGAAGGGTCAAATCTGGGTGGACGATCTCAAGCTCGAAGTGGTGGGGCAGGAAGTGGCTTCGACCGACATGAACGCGTCGCCGGAGTTGAAGCAGGAGATGGAAGAGGCGGACGAGGAGTATCGCCGGACGCGCAGAGAAGAGTTTGAGCGGGCGGTGAGACAGGCGAAGGAGCGGCTCTCGTCGATGCCGGAGCGCGGCGTCAACTTCGACTTCGAGGGTTGAGACGAAGGTTGACTTCAAGGGTTGAGAAGAAGGTTGAACTTCGAGGGTTGAGGCGCGCTTCGACTTCGGGGCTTGAGTCCGCCACTACTACTGCGCGCCGCTCGAAACATAGCCGCGCCGCGCGCGCACGGACAGGCCGCCGCGCCGCGAGATGAGATCAACCCTGCGATACTCTTTTGCGCCGCCCGGCGCGAGCGGCCTGTGCGGGCGGTAGGTGACGACGTAACGCGCGTCCACGTCCCGCGCCACCTCATCTGCGTGGCCGAGCATCTCCCCGGTCGAAATCGGCAGCCACATGCCCCCGCCCGTCTCTCCCGCAATGCCGGTCAGTTCCAACTCGCCCCGGTCGCGCGCCGCCCGATACTCCGAGTCGCGCTTGAAGAGGCGTTCGATGGCGATGGTGGTTCCGCCCTTGCGGCGGAGTTGGTCAACCATGTCTATCGCCTCAGGCTTCCGGTAGCGCGGCAGGGTCATGAGAATCTCTTCGGGCACGCCTGCGTCCACGCGTTGGCGCGTCGCGCGTGGGGCGGGCGCGCTACGACCGAGAGAGGTGTAACTGAGGACGTGCACGGTGACGTTCGCCTCGATTAAAGATTTGATCGCCGCCTCATACTCGCTCTCGCCGTAGACCGATTCGATCCCCTCCGTGATCATGATCAGGTGGCGGTTCCCGGCGGGCGTCCGCCCCAACTGTTCGACGGCGGCGGCCACGCCTTGCGAAAAAGCAGTCCGCCTGCCGGGGAAGAGCCTGTTATTTAAAGCCCTGACGACGCGAGCACGCTCCTTCGTCCAGTCCTGCAACAACTCGACGCGCTCGCTGACCTGCACCAGCGCGAGCGAGTCTTCGGCTTGAAGTTTGGAGACGAGGCGCAACGCGACCTCGCGCGTGAGGCGCACGCTCGCGGCGATATTCCGCTGCCCGCCCGTGTCGAGCAGCAACAGGACGCTGGCGGGGATGCGGTAGAGGCTTCTGAGTTGTTGGACGACGCCGTCTTCGCGCAACAGCAGATCATGGAGTTCGACCGACGGGTCGAAGCGGCGGTAATCGTCGAGGGCTGTGAAAGGTATCCGCACCTCTTCGGTCAAGACCCTGATCTCGTCATGGCCGTCAAGGCTCCGGGGAACGGGCGGCTGCGCCACGACTAACGCTGCCAGCGCGCATTGCAGTGCGATGACAAACGAGAGTGAACGCAGTAGTCGTCTCATCATAATTAAACGCGTGTGCTATCCCGTGCTATAGACACGCGGCGGCGAAATTTGGTTGGCCTCGTTCGCCGCACGCGTCCGGGGCGCGTCGCGGGGCGTCACGCACGCGTGGGGCGACGCGCGCCGCCTCGCCGCAGCAGCGCGAACGCGCCGAAGGCGGCAGCGGCGACCAGCAGACGCTTGCGGTTCGGATAAGGTTCGAGGTGACGCGTGAAGGGGCTGAAGTCGGTCGAGCGATGCGTGTACTCGCCCGTCGTCGCGCCCGCTTCGTTCATCGGCGTGAAGAGATTGTCGCCGGGGCGCGCGGGTTCGTCGCGCTGCTGTAGTTTGAAGGCCGCGCCGCCGAGCAGCATCATACGGTCTACGAGCGACGGGCTGAGGCGTTGCAGGACGCACAGGAATTTTCCGCCGTCGCCGACGACGATGTCGCGCACCGGATGCGCGGCGGCGTAGATGATCGCTTCCGCCACGAGCGACGGCTCATAGACGGGAAACATCGCTCGCGGCTCGACGCCCATGCGCGTGCGCGCGTGATTGTAGTAAGGCGTGTTGATGACGGCGGGCTTGATGAGCGTGAGATGCACGCCCGAACGTTCGTGTTCGAGTTCCATTCTGACCGCTTCGGTGAAACCTTTGACGGCATGTTTCGTCGCGCAGTAGGTTGACTGCAAAGGCACGGCGCGATCCGAGAGCACTGATCCGACGTTGATGATCGCGCCGCCGCCCGCGCGCTTCAAGTGCGGCAACGCGGCGCGCATGCCGTAGATGGTCCCCAGCAAATTCACCTGCACGACGCGCTCGATCTCTTCGATGCTGATCTTTTCAATCGTCCCGTACTCGCTCACCGCCGCGTTGTTGACCCACGTATCTATGCGCCCGAAACGGTTCACAGTCTCTTCCGCGAGCCGTAAGACCTGCGCGGAGTCGGCCACGTCCGTCTGCACGACGAGCGTGCGCGCGCCGCCCCCTGCCGCTTCCACCTCGCGCGCCGCCGTGCTCAACGCTTCCGCGTTTCGCGCCGCCAGCACCACGCTCGCGCCGCGCCGTCCGAACTCAATCGCCGTCGCGCGCCCGATGCCGCTCGATGCTCCCGTCACCACCACGACCTGTTCGTTCAATGGCCTCAACATAAATTCTCCGTTCTTCCCTACTCGCGTTCGCGCGCCGGGCGGCCTGAGAGCGTGTTGGGCGCGTCGAGGTGTGCGCCGTCGTGGACGGCTACGCCGAGCCGTTCGACGAGTTCGCCGCCGAGCCAGCCCGTCACGAGCGACAGCCCGACGCCGAGCATGGAGAGGATGAAGGGCACAGTCTCCGGCACGTGATTTATGGTGTCGCGCCTGAGCCACCAACTCAGGCCGAAGAGAATGAGCACCACGTCGTTGCCGACGCCGTGAATCAGCCCGACGCGTTTGGCGCGCGTGCCCTTCGGGATCGCCCACCAATCCACGAAGCCCGGCACGGCAGCGACGATGCCGCCCACCACTCCGGCGGCGATCATCCAGTAGGCGGCGTTGGCGATCTGCTGGTTGTTGGTCAGGAGATAAATGATGTCGAAGATGGCGGCGGTCGCCAGCAGTCCGAGCGGAAAGACGATGAGGATCGGATGCGCGCCGTGTCCCAGAACTTTGAACTTGCTTTCCATAGCGTTTGACTCCCTCTCGTGTTTGCAGCGTGAAAGACGAAGCGACGAAGCGAGGCTCTTCTTCACTTATCACAAGGGGGAAGCGAAGACCGGGGGAACGGTGTAAGGGGTGTGCGAAGTGTAGCCGACCGGGCGAGCGCACGACAAGAGGCGTTTGTTTCCGGGAAGTAACATTGTCGTCACTTAACGGTAGCTGCCAGCGTCGAGTTGTGAAGCTGTCAGCTATCAATCGCGGCGGGAGTTTGCGTATTGCGTCCCGCCCGGACGAGCGAACCGCGCCGCGTAACGCTTGCGCGCGCCACACGCGCGGTTATCGGTCGAAAAGAAGATGCACTATACTGGCGCACGCTCAATCATCTGCTGATCGCCGATTGCTGATAGCTGAAAGCTAATCGCTAACTGCTGCTTATGTCTATTCTCCGACGCATCCGAGAGCGCGCTGCACGCGACCCGCAGCGCATCGTCCTGCCCGAAGGCGAAGACCCGCGCACCATCGTCGCCGCAGCCATCTGCGCGCGCGAACGCCTCGCGCATATCACGGTGCTCGGCAACGAAGAGAAGGTGCGGGCGGCGCAACGCGAGGCCGGGGTTGACCTCGGCGGCATGGTGCAGGTGATAGACCACACGCGCGCCGCCGACTTCAACAAGGTGGCAGCCTTCTATCACGAACTGCGCAAGGCCAAAGGCTTGATGCCCGACGAAGCGCGCATCGCCATTCAAGACCCGCTCTACTACGGCAACCTGATGGTGCGCGCAGGCGCGGCGGACGGCTCGGTGGCGGGCGCAACCAACACGACGGCGCACACCGTGCGCGCCGCGCTCCACTGCATCGGCGTGCGCGCCGGATTCAAACTCGTCTCCAGTTTCTTCGTGATGGCTCATCCCGATCCGCAGTTCGGCGCAGAGGGCGCGATGATCTATGCGGACTGCGGCGTCGTCATCGAACCGACGGCGGCGGAACTCGCGGAGATCGCCATCGCCTCCGCCGATTCGTGCCGCGCGCTGCTCGAAGTCGAACCGCGCGTGGCGATGCTCTCCTTCTCGACGAAGGGGAGCGCGAAGCACAAGTTGATCGACAAGGTGGTGGAGGCGACGCGAACCGTGCGTGCGCGTATGCCCGAACTCGAAATCGACGGCGAGTTGCAGGCCGACGCCGCGCTCGTGCCTGCGGTCGCAAACTCGAAAGCGCAGGGGTCGTCCGTCGCCGGACGCGCCAACGTGCTCATCTTCCCAGACCTACAGGCGGGCAACATCGCCTACAAGTTGACCGAGCGACTCGCGGGCGCATCGGCTATCGGACCCATCCTGCAAGGACTCGACAAGCCTTGCAACGATCTCTCGCGCGGCTGCAAAGCCGAAGACATCGCCGATGCCGTCGCCATCACCGCCGTGCAGGCGCAGAGCCGGAAAGGACAGACATGAAACATGGTCAAGACTTTTTCGCCCCGTCCGTCCGCCGCGAGCGTCGCAGACGCTGCGAGACATTGACGCGCGCAAGGCGCGGCGTTTGAGTTCGGCCAAGGCCGCGTCGTCGTGCTGGGCGAGGCCGGGATGCTCTCGGCGCAACTGGCGGGGGCGGACAGGCGGCCTTTCGGCATGAATCGCCCCGGCCTCGACAATCGCCAACTCGCCCTCAACATCATGCGCTGGCTCTCACGCGTGCTGTGAGTGAATTGGCGGGCAACGCGCGCACTACCTTTAGAGCATCGAACGAGTGCAACTATTAGCCCGGACACGACAGTTGGAGTTTATCTTATGTACACAGGCCGCCGTCTCTTCTGGCCGTTCGCCCTCGTTCTCCTTTTTTGCTCGGCGGGCACGAAACTGCACGCGCAATCGGGTCGGGTCATCCCGTCGCCGACGCCCGCCGAAGATCAGATCAAAGTCTACACGGAGGAGGTGCGCCTGCCCGTCTTTGCGCGCGACGAGTACGGGCGTTTCGACCCGACGCTCGAACTCGACGACCTCGTCGTGCTCGAAGACAACGTGAAACAGGAGGTGCGCAGCATCCAGCGGATTCCGGCGAGCGTCGTGCTCGTGCTCGCCACGGGCGGCGAGTTGAACCCGGCGCAGCGCACGCGCACGACGCGCGAGGCCGCGCTCAGTCTCCTCTCGCACCTGCGCGCAGGCGACTCGGTTGCCGTCGTGCAGTTTGATCGAAAGATAAACCTGCTCCAACCCTGGACGGTTGACCGCGACGCGGCGGCGCACACGCTGCGCACGAAACTCTGGGGCGCGAGCGGCGCGCGTCCCGCCGAAGCCTTGCAGCGCGCCGCCGAACTCTTCGCGGATCAACCCGTGGGCAACCGTCATCTCGTCTTTGTGACGGACGGCGTGGAGACGCCGGGCGGCGGCGCGACGCCGGAGCAGATCACGCGCGTGCTGGAAGGCAACGCCGGGATCGGCGGGCGTACGGCTTACGCCGAAGCGGTGAAGAAATTGATGGCCGCGCAAGTCTCCGTGCACATCATCAGCTACACGGAGTTTGGAAGGAATGAGACTAGAGAGAAGAAGAAGAACGCGCCGCTCAGCAACGCCGTCCCCGGCAGCGTCAAGGCTTCGGGCATCGCCACCGCAGGCATCGACCCGACGATGCCGCCGACGATGAATCGCGGCGGGGCGGTTGGTCCTTCAACCGGCGCGGTCATCACTTTCGACCCGGCGATGAAGCGTCTGCGCAAGGCTTACGAGCGCGCGATGAAGCGCGGCGAGGAGAGCATGAAGACGCTCGCGGCAGACACGGGTGGGCGGCTCTGGATACCGCTCTCGATGGAAGACCTCGCGCTGCAAGGCAGCGAAGTGGCGCGCGAGATCGGCACGCAGTACGTCGTTACCTACACGCCGAGACGCCCGCTCGCCGAGAGCGACGCGACGGAGACGCGCCGCGTCGTCGTGCTCCCGCGTCGCAACGGACTGCAACTGCGCACGCGCCGCGTCTACGTCGCCGCCGCCGCGATGCAGAAGCCGCCCGCGACAAAAGCGGACGCGAAATAAGACTGGCAAGATTCACCGGCGCAGACGCCGAGGGGGCGCAGAGAAGATTCAATTCTCTGCGCCCCCTTTGCTGCTTTGCGCTGCGTCTCTGCGGTGAAGGCTTCCCTTCCGCCGAAAACGCGCTCCGTTTACTTAACTTTCTTCGCCAGCATCTCGCGCCCGTCTCGCAGGCGGACGTTAACGTGCGTCACCTGTCCTTTGTCGTCTTTGACGAAGGTGAGATTAACGTTCGGGCCTGCGGCCAGGAAGCGATCATTGCCTTGCGCGATCAACTCCGCTTTCGGTTGACCGACCGGCGCGCCGACGAGTTTGTCGCCGTCCTTCGTGATGTCGAGCACGCCCATGCCCGGCACTTCGTATTGTCCGGCGTAAGCCTCAAGCGCGACGGGCGCGGTTGAGGGCGGAGCCTCCATGTTTTTGATGATCTGGACGGCGGCTACGTTCTGCGGGTTGAGTTCGACTGCCTTCTTGTAGTTTTGCAAGGCCAGAGCGCGTTCGCCCGCCTGCAAATATGCTTCGCCGAGACTGTCATAAGGGTTGGCGGCCTGCGGGTAGGATTCGACGTTCAACTTGAAAATCTCAATCGCCTCTTTGCTCTTCTTCTGGCCGAGCAGTTGATAGCCGAGCGCGTTGAGCGCGTTTTCGTTGAAATCATAGTTCGCCGCCTGCGTCGTTTTGAGTTCGCGATACTGTTTGACGGCGGCGGCCACGTCCTGCTCCATGATGGTCTTCATCAGCGTTTCCGCGATGGACTGTTTCGGCAGTTCGAACGGCTCGTTGTGGAGAATGTTGGTCAGGTCGCGGCTGATGCGATTGAGGCTTCCGCCCTGCGAGGTGTTGTCCAAGAGGACGATCAACTGTTTGCGCTCCGGGTAGCGGACGAGGAGCGTGTTGAAGCCGTTGATGCCGCCGCTGTGCTGGACGGAGTTGAGCACTTCTTTCGATTGCGCGAGCGTGACTTTCGTGATGCCCCAGCCGTAAGCGTAGTTGTCGAGAAACGGCTTGAACATGAGTTCCTTGCTCTTGGCCGAGATCAGTTTGTCCGTGTAGAGAGCCTGGTCCCACAGGAACAAATCTTCGACGGTCGAATAGAGAGAGCCTGCGGCGTAAGGCAGAGACATGTCGAGATAGGGCGCGTTGCGGTAGCCGGTGGGCGTCTTCTCGTAGCCCGAGGCGCGCTTGGCGAGCACCGCGTCGTAATGATCGTAGCCGGAGTTTTTCATGCCGAGCGGGTCGAAGACGTTCTCCTTCAAGACCTGCTCGTAAGATTTACCGTGAATTTTCTCGATGATCGCGCCGAGCAGGAAGTAGCCGGAGTTGTTGTAACGAAACTTCGCGCCCGGCTCGAATTCCAGATCGCCGCTCGCGTATTTTTTGACAAACTCGACGGGCGTGTAAGGATTGCGGCTCACCTCTGCCATGAAGTTCGGCAGGCTGGTGTAGCTGGGGATGCCGGACGTGTGCGTCAGGAGATGATGGATGGTCACTTTGTCGCCCACGTCCTTGCGATAGTCGGGCAGGTACTCGGAGAGTTTACCGTCGAGTTTGAGCTTGCCCTGTTCGACGAGTTGCATGATGAGCGTCGCGGTGAACTGCTTGGTGATGGAGCCGAGGCGAAACTTGGTGTCCACCTCGTTCGGCACGTTCCATTCCATGTTCGCCAGCCCCAGACCTTTTTTGTAAATGACCTTGCCGTTTTCGGCGACGAGCACCGCACCGTTGAACTGCCGCAGCTTGTTGGCGCGCGTCATGTACTCGTCAATGCGCGCGGCCTTGTCCTGCGCGAGCGCGGCGGGCGACTGTGAGGCCAGCGCGACGAGCAGGACGAACAGCCAGGCAATTTTCGGACGTGCGACATGTGTAACTCTCTTCATCTCTCATTCTCCTCAAAAATTTACGTGTAGGATTATTGCGGCCAGCAGGCGACCCGTTCGCGGCAAACCAGCGTTCCTGATGCAATACGCTGGCGCGGCGGCAGGAGGTTCCATCAAAAGAAGGGTGGCCGGGAATGTCGAGTCTTATCGCGTTTCGGCGTGCGCCTGTTGACCTGCGAATCTTTCCAGCGCGAGCGTGAGTCCCATGATCAGATAAAAGACCATGACCACTTCCGAGTCGCCGAGGTTGTAATGCACCAACCCGCTCGCGAAGAAGCCTGTGAGTCCGCCGAGCGCGCCGAGCACGAGGCCGCGCTCCCGCCAATCTTCCAACCCGGGCGCACGCCACAGACGCCACAACATCCGCGCGTAAAGGAAGACGACCGCCAGCCAGAGCAGGAGCGCAAAGATGCCCCGCTCCAAAGCAAGCTGCAAAGGCGTCGAGTGCATGTGCCCGACCGGCAGACGCCCGCCGTCGAACAGACCCCATTCCCGCCAGTGTCGCTTCAGCGAATCCATCCCGACGCCGACGAGCACGTGGCGCGGTTCGCGCACGAACAGGTCGAAGCCCTCTCGATACACGGTCGTGCGCCAGGAGATCGAACCGTCTCTGCGATCAAAAAATCCCACGCCGCGCTTTTGCTGCAACACGTACAGGCCGAGCGGTATGACGAGCAGCGCGCCGAGCGCGACCGCCAGCACCGCGCGGCGGCTGCCGACGCCGACGAGCGAGATCAAGACGATTGAGAGCAGAAACGAAAGCCACGAAGCGCGCGTCACCGTCAACAGCAACGCCGCGCCGATCCCTGCGACCGACGCCGCGAGCAGCGCGCCCTGCCAGGAGAGTTTCCGGCGGTGCGCGACGAGGAGGCCGAAGGCGAGCGAGCCGATGAGTTGCAACACCTCTGCGTAGGTCGTGTAGTGACCGTAAAAACCTGACGCGCGTTCGTCGCGCCCGCGCGTCCAGCTTGTCAAACCGAGTTGCGCTTCCGGCGTCGCGCCCGCGAGCAACGAACCGCGCGCCAACTCCGTCTCGAAGACCCACTCGCGGCGATACACGAGCACGCGCGCCTGCGGCATCCCCGTCACGTTGGCGGCCAGAGCGCGCGTGATCGCTTCGGGCGAGTTGCACGGCGCGCGGTCAAGGCGCAGGAGCGTGTCGCCTTCGTTGATCCCTGCGGCGCGCAAGGGACTGTCCGCCGTGAGTTTCGCTACCTTGACGCCGCGCCCGGCGGCGCGCTGGCCGAACGTATAGACGACGTTGATCATGCACGAAGCGACGAGCGTGAGCGTGAGCAGGCGGAGCACGCGGCGCGAGGCGACGTTCTGTGCGACGAGATAGACGATGGTGAAGAGGCTCGCCGCGCGCAGTTTGCCGATGGAAACGTCCGGGTCGTAGGAAGCGAGCGCGGAGATGAAAGTGAGTATGAAGAAGCCGAGCAGCGCGTAGTCAACGGGCGTGCGTTGGAGTTGCGGGCGCGGGCGCGCGGTGAAGCGCAGCACCCAGAGCAGCAACCCGACGCCCCAGGCGATTTGCGTCCCCGCAATCGAGTGCGGCGCACAGAACGCCAGCAGGAACAGGCACGCGGCGAGCGCGCGTTCAATAAGCATTATCACCACGAAGCATCACGGGCAGCGTGCGCAGGATGATCTTGAGGTCTAAGAGGAGCGACCAGTTTTCGATGTAGAAGAGATCGAGGCGCACCATCTCTTCGAACGAGAGACGGTTGCGACCCGAAACCTGCCACAAGCCCGTCAGCCCCGGTTTCATGTCGAGCCGCTTGCGATGCCAGAGTTCGTAGGCTTCGACTTCGTAGGTGATCGGCGGTCGTGGCCCGACGACGCTCATGTCGCCGCGCAGGACGTTCAACAACTGCGGCAACTCGTCGAGGCTCAGGCGTCTGAGCACGCGCCCGACGCGTGTGACGCGCGGGTCGGTGCGCAGTTTGTAGATGGGTCGCTCGTCGTCGCCCAGATTCGTCTCCGCGCGCCCGGCGATGTAGTTGCGTTGATAATCGCGGTGCGCGGCGTCGTCGGAACCGGACTGCATGGTGCGGAATTTGAGGAAGAGGAAGATGCGCCCGTCCATCCCGACGCGCTCCTGCTTGTAAAAGACGCCGCCCTTCGAATCCAGCTTGATGAGCACGGCGATGACGAGCCAGAGCGGCGCAAGCAGCGCGAGCGCAAACGAAGCGACGAGAATGTCCATCGTGCGTTTGAGGATGCGCGCGCTGTTGGAGAGCGGTTCGCGGAAGAGTTGGATCATCGGCAGCGCACCGATCTGGTCGATCTCGGTCTTGCGCGGCAGGCAGTTGAACAGGCTCGGCGCGATGCGAAACTCGACGCCGCGCAGACGCCCGACGCGCATCATCACGTCGAACAACAGGTCGCCGGAGACGCCCGCGTCCGCCACGATCACTTCGTTGGCCGCCGTCTCGCGGATCGTCTCGGCCAGATCGCGCACGCTGGCGATAACGGGCACGCCCTCGAAAGTCTCCGGCACGCTTGCTTGTATCGCGCCGTTCTCCACCACGCCGATCACTCGATAGCCCAACTCTGGCCGCTCCCGCATCTCACGGATGCACAGACTCGCCTCCGCGCCGCGCCCGACGACGAGCGTGGGAATCAGGTTTACGCCCCGCCGACGCACGGCGGCCTGCGCCGCGCGCACGCCCATGCGCAACGCGCCGAACGCCGCGAGCGCAAACGCGAAATCAAGCACGAAGACGGCGCGCGAATAGGAGAAGGCGCGAAAAGCCGTGCCGCCGCGATAGAGGAAAGCGACCGCGATGATCAGCAGCGACGCCACCGCCGTCGCCTTGAAGACGCGCAGAGCGTCGTCCACGTAAGAGA
>DASWNS010000398.1:0-5962 GCA_036399115.1 Pyrinomonadaceae bacterium
GGTGTCAACAACAATTTACTTTGTTTAACTCATAGATTTTACAAACCTTGTTCCATCATTTTGACCTGCCCGCGCCTATTTCTGGAAAAAGCCTGCGCCACTTCCAATTTCGCTGACGAGCGATATTTCTCCGGCTGCGAGCGGTTGAAAGCGTGGGTTCTTGCTTCGTTCGGGCGGCGAAAGGTAGGATGCTGGAATGAAGAGTTGGCCGCAAAGGATACTCCTGTCAATTGTCGTGCTCGCCGTTCTGCTCGCCGCGTGGGTCTGGTGGAATCGTCCCGAAACGGTTGACATGGCGGCCTATGTGCCCGCCGAATCGCTCATCTATCTCGAAACAAACAGCCTGCCCGAAATCGTCGGCGGCCTGACTTCGACCGATGCCTGGCGTGCGCTCGCGCCGCCCGCCGGTTTGAGTCCCAATGTCGGACGCATCGGATGGCTGAGCCGTCTATCGGCGTGGAGCGGGGTCGGCTCGGCGGAGACGGTTGTTTTTTCGCGCGCGCAGGTGGCGGTGGCGGTGCTCGGATTTGAAGTGACGGAAGAATCGAGCACGGTGCGCGACATCAAACCGCGCATCGCGCTCGTCGCCGAAACGCACACGGGCGCGGCGCGCGTGCAGGCCGCTGTCACCAAATTGGTCGGTAATTACGCGCGCCGCAAGTACGGCGAGCCGGCGATCCTGCGCGATGAAGTAGACGCTTCGACCCTCATCACCTGGACGACGCCGGACGGGAAGCGAAAGATCGTCGCGGCGATCAACGAGAGCGTGGCAATCGTCGGAAACGACGAAGAGGCGGTGCGCGCCTGCCTCTCTGTGCGCAGGGGCGAACGGGCGTCGCTGGCGAACGATGCGCAACTGGCGGAGATGCGTCTGCGCATGAAGGCAGACGGCGCGCTCGCTTTCGGTTACGTGTCGGCAGCCGGGGTCGGGAGGTTGTTGGAGATGGCCGCAGTCGCTTACGGGGGTCAGGTTGCGTCCGATCCTAAGATGCAGAGCGCGGCGGCGATCCTGATCCCGCAGTTAGCCAGCCGCATACTCGGCAGCGTAGCCTGGAGTTCGGCAATCGCCGAAGGCACGGTCGTCGATAATTATTATCTCCAACTGCAAAACGAACTCGCCTCGCGCCTGCGCACGCCGCTCGCCACTTCCGGCGCAGACAGCATGCGCGCAGGCGACTTGTTACCCGCCGATACGAATCAACTCACCATCTACAACAACCGCGACCCTGAGGCCGCGTGGCGCGGCTTGAACGCGGCTATCTCTTCACAACTGGAGATCACCATCGCGCCGCTCGTCGGGCGTTTCCTCGCCGAATCGCTACAGCCTTTCGGGATCGAGTCGCCCCACGATTTCCTGCGCGCCGCCGGACCACAGATCGCCACGGCTCGCCTCGATAGCGAAGGCTCCGCGCTTGTGCTTCTCGCCCCCGTCCGCGAACGCGAAACTTTGCAGGGGCTGGTACGCAAACGTCTGGGGGCGGGCGCGAAAAGCGAGCGCGTCGGCGAAGCGGAGATGTTGGTCGCAACGGATGAAGAACGCGGGGCGGCGAGTTTTGTCGGCGACTACCTGATCATGGGGGGCGTAGAAGAAGTGCGTCGTTGCCTGCAAGAGCGCGCCGCGTCGCAGACGCTCGGCTCGGTCAGAGCATTTCAGCAGTCCTCGCGTCCAGCGGATTCAAACGAGGCGGCCAACGTGGTCACCTATACAAACGATTACGAGCCTGCACGCCGCTTCATCTCTTTTCTCGGCAGGCAAAACGGCGTGCGCAACTCCCCGCCCGACGCTGCCGCTTTGCAGCGTTCCCTCTCCGCGCTGCCTTACGCGTTCAGCGAGACGCGCCTCGTCGAAGGAGGTTTTGAAAAAAAGACCCGCTCTGCGTTCGGGCAATTCGGCTCTATTCTCGTGCAACTGGCGACCGACGTTGAAACTGATCGTGGGAAGTGACCGGAAAATTTACGCGCTCTTCCGGTTTAGATTCAGCTAAAAGATTGACCGCCGCAGAAGCAGAGATGAACGCCGAAGGGGGCGCAGTGAAAGATTCAACTCTTCTCTGCGCCCCCTTCGGCGGCCTGGCTCGCGTGTCTACGGCGTTGAGTCGAAAGGTTTATTCAACTAAGGCCGGATAGTCGAAGGGATGGTCGGCGAGCACGATGCGCATGTTGATCTGGCCGAACAATGCTTCGAGATAGGTGCCGAAGCGGTGGAGCACGGGCGCGAGTTCGACCGCGCCGCGTGCGGCCAACACCTCCGCCACGAATCTCTCGTAAGTCTCCCAATCCTTATACATCAGGAAGCGCAAACTTCCCTCGCGGAAGGCGTCGAGACGCTCAATCAGCGGCACTAGCGGTCGGGTGTCGCGGTCTTGCTCCGCCTGTAGCACGAGTTGACGCAGCCTCCACAGGTCGCGGCGCAACACGAGCGACTGTGCAAGTCTCGAACGGAAAGATTGGAAAAAGTGCGCGCCATTGAAGGTCGCATCGAAGACTTGCGCGAGGGAGACGAGCGATTGCTGGAAACTATCTCGTAACAGTCCGTGCGCATTTTCGACTTTCGTGTAGATGGCCGGCGATTGTCGCAGAGAGGCAAGGCCGAGGAGTTCCCGGCCAAAGACGCGGGTTAACTCCACGCCGATAGCGTAGCCCGTGCAATCGAGTGCGTCGAAGACCGCGCCGTCGATATCCTCCGTGTGGATCGCGCGTTTCTCGATAAAGTCTACGAGCGCGCGTGTCTCTTCATGTACGAGCGTGAAGATGGCGAGACTCTGTTTTAACGGCGCATCCTGCCGCAGCAACGTCTCGACGAGACGGAGTTGTTCGAGCATCTGCATGATCTGGGAAAAGATCGCAGACATATCCGCCGCGAGCGTGTCGGGCGTCATACGCTCGGTCAGTTTATGTAGTTCGGGATACTGGCGCAGCAAGGTTGCGGTGCGCAGGCGGCGTTCGAGTTGCTCGATAAACGGCGAGTGTTCCAGTTCCCGCCTCACCATCTGCTCCACGCTGCTCCAAACCTGAAAATCAACCTTGACCGACGGCACGCTCTCGCACATGCGACACAGATCGCTCAAGGTGTTAATGAGTGGGACGAGCGGAGAGTTATCCTCCTGAGTTGTCGCGCCGCGCGGGACTGCGTGCAGAGAGATGTCTTCAAATGGTGCCGTCTCCTCCATCTCGAAAGAGGCGTGCGTCGCGCCGGAAGTGCAATTCAAACTGAGCAACAGGCTGCGTCTGAGCACCTGATTGACGATCTTCAATTCGGGCGAGAAATCATGCGCGACGATCTCTGCTCTCTCCGCGTCGCTCAGAGAATGATTGCGCAGGTTGAAGAAGCTGCGCAGGGCTAGCTGCCAGATGTGTAGTTCGTTCAAACTCGAATCGTCAACGCTGGCGCGGTTATCGCTCGCACGCCGGAGAGGTGGCGCGAATGCCTCTGGCGTGCCCTGGAGAGTTGTGCGCTCGGCTAAAGATGTCATTATGTTCAAAGCTGTAACCATGTGAAAATTCTCGTGAAGATTCTTCCGGCGCGGTTCGTGTGAGTGTGTGCGCCGCCTTTTATTGTTAGCATGAATTCCATCAGCTTGGCAAAAAAGTTTTTTAGTAACTATTATTGAGAGCCGTAAATGCCTCCATTCGAACATTTCAACTCCTAAAAATTTATGACCCCGACGCCGCATCCCGAACTGCTTATCGCAACCCACAACACGGGCAAGATTCGTGAACTGAGCGAACTGCTATCAAATCTACCGCTGCGGCTGCGCCGTCTGTCCGAGTTTCCAGACATAGAGGAGGTGGAAGAAACAGGAGACACCTTCGCGGCAAACGCGGAACTCAAAGCGCGCCTTTACAGCCGCCAGACGAATCTCTGGACGCTGGCCGACGATTCGGGTCTGGAAGTTGACGCGCTCGGAGGCGCGCCCGGCGTCTTCTCCGCACGCTACGGCGGCGCGAACGCCACGGACGCAGAGCGCAATCTACGTCTGCTCGCAGAACTCAGCCGGACAGACGACCCGCAACGCAACGCACGCTTCACCTGCACGATTGCCCTCTACGAGCCAAAAGCAGAGAGGTTGGAAATTTTCACAGGCACTTGTGAAGGTCGCATCTCCCGCCATCCGCGCGGAAACAGAGGCTTCGGTTACGACCCGTTGTTCATCCCCACAGGCTATTCAGACACTTTCGGCGAATTGCCCGATGAGTTGAAGCAGCAGATCAGCCACCGCGCGCGCGCGCTCAACGCAGTTCGCGCTTACTTGCACGGCCATTTTTCCCGGCCATAGCTTGACCCGCCGCCCTTCGCACTGGCAGAATGCGCTGCATTCCGATTTATTTAATATTTCGTGAGAAGTCGGAAGATTTACACGGGGCGTAGCACAGCCTGGTAGTGCGCTCGGTTTGGGACCGAGAGGTCGAGTGTTCGAATCACTCCGCCCCGACTATTAATTTCAAGAGTTTACGGCGGCCAGCTTCGGTCGCCGTTTTTCGTCTGTGGCAGGACTGTGGCAGGCTGAAGCGCGCCCCGCTTTGACAGCCTCCACCGCGGCGTGTTTAGCCCGGTCCGTCGCGTGTGTGTAGCGCCTCGTCGTGCCCGGATCCGAGTGCCCCATCATCCCTGCAATCGTCGCCTCCGAGCAACCCGACTCGGCCAGCCTGGTGCCGAACGTGTGGCGCAGATCGTGCCAGTGTAGGTTATCAATCCCGGCGAGCCGGCAGGCCGTTCCGAATGCCTTCTTCATGTCCGCGTAAGGCCCTCCGGTTTCCGGATTCACGAACACGAATTCCCTGCCCTTTGCCTCTCGCCGGAGCCGGAGTAGAACGTCGCGCACGTCATCATCCATCGGCACCGCGTAATCCTTCCCTGTCTTGGAGTTAGGCACGTAAATCACGTTGCGCTGAAAGTCAACTTTCTCCCATCGTAAGGAGAGCTGATCGCCGCGCCTCATCCCCGTGCCGATGGCCACCACTACCAAGTCTTTCAGGTGCGCCCTCGGGCCGACGAGCACTGCCATGAGTCGCGCTTCCTCTTCATCGAGCAGGTAGCGTGTGCGCCGGTTATTCTCCGGTAACAATGCCACCTCTTTGCACGGGTTGGTCGCGGCCACCTTGTGTTTGACCGCGAGGGTAAAGATGGTTGAGAGCAACTGCAGTTCCCGGTTGATGGTTGCGGGCTGGCGGGTAGTTCCCTTTTTGGTGACGGAATCCCGCCTCTCACGTTTGAACCTTTCAATCATCAAAGGGGAAATCTGCGCGAAGCTCTTACCCTTGAACCACTCACAGAGCACAGGCAGCGTATAGAAGCCGCTTTTGTCCCAGGAGCGATTATTAGCGCGCGCCGAAGGAACGAAGATCTCCTCGACGAACTTAACGAAGTCATGGCCTCCGGATGGCCTACCATAGCGCCCTTCGAAGACTTCCCCCTTGATCGTAACCTCAGCCTGTTCGGCCTCGAACTTGGTGCGCGCCTCGGGAATAGCTCCCCGGTAGCGCACGTTGCGGATGGCGAAGGCGTAGTGCCAATGCTTCTTCCGACAGCCTTTGCTTCCACATGAACGTGTGAAAACCGACATGATCGTCTTCCTTTCCCGAGCTGCAGCCACGGGTGAGCCGCATCCTACTTGATCGGCCACAGTGAGGTCACTGTTTATCTGCGCCCGCTTTTGTCCAGGCTTCGATCTCTCGTTGATCGAAAAGCAGATGATGCCCCGCCTTACGGAATGGGATTCGCCGCTGGCTTACCATCTTGTAAATAGTTTTGGGACGGAGTTGGAGCATAGTGGCCACTTCTTCGACGTTGAGGTACTGCGGCACGCCAGGCGGGAGTTTAACTGGCGCACGTGGCATAAGTTTTAAGTGAGCTTTTGAAGCCTCCACATCGCCAATACGCTCCGCGGCTGATTCATTCTTTCCGATAGCACTCATAACTCCCTTTCGGTTTTCAAAGCTGTTAGCGACTTTGCCTAAAAAA
>DASWNS010000399.1:0-15296 GCA_036399115.1 Pyrinomonadaceae bacterium
GCGTCGTCCGGGTGCGAGAAGACGGCCAGCGCGTCTAAGCTTGTGTGTTCTGTGCTCATGTTTCTGGAAGGGTGTTGTTCCCTGCAGACAGGTTTAACCGAAGCCGCGCCCGCCGGTCAAGCAAAAGGCTCCGACGTTGCCGCCGGAGCCTTGCGCCGTTCAACCGGAGTTGATTGAGAGCAACGTACGCCGCGCGCCGTTTCTCAGGGGGTCGCAGGCGGCGTCCCGGCCTTCATTGATTTCGAAGCCTTCCTCAGTGCGTCCGGCTTTGAGTTCGCGGGCGAGTCTGTCGGCGGGTTGGTCAACGCCTCGACGTTGACATGAAAGCTGAAGTTGCCGTCTTCGATAACGCCTAGATTGAACTCCACGTAGATGCTCGCTTTGTGCGGGATGGCTTGCGCGAGCGTGGCCGAGAGCGTGGTGTTGAGGCCGCCGCCGTGCGCAGACTGCGCGGGCGGTTCTTCTCTGGTCAAGGCGATGAGCGGCACGCTCGCGCCGTTGCTCAAGCTCACGTTCACGCCGCCCGCGCCGGAGAGCACACGCAGGTCTGCCGTCGCGCTGTTGCGTCTGGGCGTGGTCGTGATGTCTGCGACGCGGAAACGCAGGCGGGTCACAGCCGCGCCGGTCGCGTTGGTGAACTTGCGCCTGATCTTCAAAGTGCCGCGCGTGCTGTTGGCCGGTTCGGACGGGTCTGCCGCACCGCTCCTGACGCGGTTCGGCGCAACCGAAGAGGGCTGCATCGTATCCAGAAGCGAGGCTTTGAGCGAGGCGTTGCGCTGGACGGGCGAGTTGGTGTTCTCAGGGGCGGGCGCGCCGAGCACCGCGCCGGGCAGTGTGGCCGCGCCGTCCGTGGCGACGAGTTGGAAGTCCCTGTGGTCGCAGTCGCGGGGCGTGCCGGAGAGCAGGTTGCGCACGAGGCTGTGCTGGACTGTCGCCGTGCTGCCGCTGACGGGAGTGTAGCCCTCGCCCTCCCGGTAGAGCGCATCGGCCTCTGTGACCGCACCTGCGGCGTCGAGGCGGTTGGCGAGTGTGAAGTTGGCCGCATTCGCCGTGCGGAAGAGAGCGAGGCCGGTATTCTCCGGCGTGTCGGAGGCGAAGGTGCGATTGCCGTGGGCGCAGTTGCCGCCCGCGCAACCGTGCTGCGAGGTCGGATAGGGAGCGAGCGAGTATCCGTCGGAGTTGGTCAGCAGGTAGTGGCCGCGCGCAGGGATCACGTCGCCGTTCGGGATGGTGAAATTGAGCGTGCCGTCGGAGGAGCGCAGCGTCCAGCCCGCCGAACCGTCCGTCGTACCGACGGTGATATCTGCGTCGGTGTTGTTATAAAGTTCGACGAACTCGTCTGTGCCCGCGCTCGTGCCGCCAACGCCGGGACCCGCGAGGCGAAACTCGCTGATGAGAACAAGACTTGCCGGCGGCGGGGTGCCGAAAATATAGGCCGCGCCGGGGGCTGCCGGACCGCTGTGCGCGAACGCACCGACAATGGCCGTGTCACCGCTGATTGAAACCGAGGAGCCGAAGATCGCGTGAGCGGCGGCGTCTGATGCCTGCAATCGCCGCTGCTCGCTCCAGATGCCGCCGCTCCGTGTGAAGACGTAGGCCGAGCCGGCGTTAACCCCGCCGCTGTTGTCATCTATTAATGCGCCGACGATGACCGTCTCGCCGCTGATGGCGACCGAGCCGCCGAAGAAGTCGTCGGTGGCCGGGACTGATGCCCGCAAACGCTGTTGCTGATGCCAGTTGACACCGCGTTTGGTGAAAACGTAAGCCGCGCCTGCCCTTAACACATTGTCGAGGTGATCTCCATATGCGCCGATGATGGCCGTCTCGCCGCTGATGGCAACCGAGTAGCCGAAGTTGTGCCCGTAGCCGGGTGAGGTTATCGGCAGCAACTTCTGTTGCTGCCCCCACACACCGCCGCTCCGTGTGAAGAGGTAAGCCGCACCGGCATCTGCTCCGTTGCTGTTGTCATTTCGTTCTGCGCCGACGAGAGCCGTGTCGCCGCTGACGGCGACCGACCAACCGAAGTAGTCAAGGCCAGCGGCATCCGATGCCTGCAAACGCTGCTGTTCGCTCCAAAGGCCTGCGCTCCGTGTGAAGACGTAGGCCGAGCCGGCGTTAAACGCACCGCTGTTGTCATCGGCGTATGCGCCGATGATGGCCGTGTCACCGCTGATTGAAACCGAGACGCCGAAGCGGTCTTGAGCGACGGCGTCGGAAGCCTTCAGACGTTGTTGCTGGCTCCACACGCCTCTGCTTCTGGTTAAAACGTAGGCCGCGCCTGCATTTTCGTCCTGCCCCTCCGCGCCGACAATCGCCGTGTTGCCGCTGATGGCGACCGATTGAAAGGAGAGGCCCCGAGAATGTCCGTTGTCGGCGGACACATGCAAACGCTGCTGTAAACTCCAGACGCCTGCGCATCTGTTGAAGAAGTAAGCCGCGCCTATGGGCACGCCCTGATCGTCGTCTTCTCCGGTTGCGACGACAACCGCCGTGTCGCCGCTGATGGCGACCGAGTAGCCGAAGTAGTCACCGGATGCGCTTTCCGGCGACTGCAACTGCTGCTGCTCGCCCCACCTGTCTGGACCCATGTTGTAGACGTAGACAGAGCCTGGGAACGGGCCGCCGTTAAAGGAGTCCGGGGCGGCACCGACCATCACCGTATCGCCGCTGATGACGACCGAGACGCCGAAGGGGGAATAATCGTCGCCATTCAATGCTTCCAACCGCTGCCGCTCGCTCCACACTCCCCCGCTGCGGGTGAAGATGTAGGCCGAGCCTGCGTTCGTGCCGCCGCTACCGCCGACGAATAATGTGTCATCGAAGAATGACCCGATGACCGCCACGTCGCCACTAATAGAGACAGCGTTGCCGAATAAGTCGGCGTAGGCAGCATCCGACGCCTGCAAACGCTGCTGCTCGCTCCACACGCCCGCGCTTCTGGTAAAAATGTAGGCCGAACCCGCATCAACTCCTCCGCTGTTGTCATCGAAGTATGCGCCGATAAGCACTGACTCGTCGCTGATTGAAACCGACTGGCCGAAGTGATCACCGGAACTGGCGTCCGACGCCTGGAGCCGCTGTTGCTCGTCCCACACATCCGCGCTGCGGGTGAAGACATAGGCTGATCCGGCGAACCCGGCGCTGTTCTTATCCGTCGGCGCGCCGATAATCGCCGTGTCGCCGCTAAGGGCAACCGAGGCTCCGAAGTCGTCATTAAGGGCGGCGTCTGACGCCTGGAGTTGTTGCCGCTCGCGCCACACTCCCGCGCTCCGCGTGAAGATGTAAGCCGTGCCGCTCTCCACACCGTTGAAGTAGGTCGAGGCTGCGCCGATCAGCATCGTCTCCCCACTGATTGAGATCGCCGAGCCGAAGTGGCTGGAGAACTGGGCATTTGACGCCTGCAAACGCTGCTGCTCGCTCCACACGCCCGCGCTCCGGGTGAAGACGTAGACCGAGCCTGCGCGCTCGCCACCGCTGTTCTTATCCTCGGAGACGCCGAGAATCGCCGTGTCACCGCTGATAGCAACCGAGGTATTGAACAAGCCGTCAAGCGGGGCGGCATCCGACGCCTGCAAACGCTGCTGCTCGCTCCATACGCCCGCGCTGCGGGTGAAAATGTAGGCCGAACCCGCATCAACTCCTCCGCTGTTGTCATCCAGTGGCGCGCCGATAATAGCTGTATCGCCGCTGATAGCAATCGAGTAGCCGAAATCGTCGCCGGTGGCCGCGTCGGACGCGTGCAACCTCTGTTGCTGCATGAACGGGTCAACCGTCAAAGGATACTGCGCGCCCGCGTCGTTCGCCTGAGGGCGCACCTCGCGCCCTTCGTCCGCGCGCATCTTCTCGATGGCTGCGCGCAAGTCGGCAGGCACGTCGCTTTGTGCTTGGGGCAGCGATTGTCTCCGCTCCGCTGCGCGCCGCTCTTCGTGCGCAATCACGCGGCGCAACGGAGTGCTCGTCGCGTAGAAGAAGAAGAGGCAGGCGACCGCACACACGAAGGCCAGTGCGCTGCGAGAGCGGATGAGGTAATGCATAAGCGACTCCTTGGTGTCCCGCGACTGATGCCCGTCAGGTTGACGGATGACGGATTGACGTTCGGGTCGGAGGATTTAGAGAAGAGTTTGAGAGACGCCGATACGCCGATAGTCCGGCTCAAAAATCCTCGTGAGGGTAACGCGCGGAATCTATCACACGCCTCATCGCTTTACAATGCGCCCGGCAATCCACACTTGCGCGCGTATCTATTGTGTGCGCAGGCGTCGCGCGTTCTCTTCGCCTCGCGGCGCGGGAGAAAGTTTTCCGTTCTCAGGCGCGTGCGCTCGCGCCGAAACTCTCTCCGGGCGGTCGCTTTGTTTGACGCCGCGTGTTGCCGCTTGTTAGCCTTCCGCCCAACGGGAGGTCAAGTAAGCGAAACATGAAACTCGTCGTTTTGGGATCGGGCACGTCCGTCCCGCACCCCGGGCGCGCTTCGGCGGCGCACTGGCTGGAAACCGCAGGCGGCTCGACGCTCCTGCTCGACATCAGCGCGGCCTCCGTTCATCGCATGGCGCAGGAGGGCTTGGATTGGGTCAACCTCGACGCCGTCTGGATCAGCCATTTCCATCTCGATCATCTCGGCGGACTCTTCCCCTTCCTCTTCGGCACGAAGCACGCGCCCGCCACGCAGACGCGCCGCAAGCCGCTCCACATCTACGCGCCACACGGCTTGAAGAAACTCTTCGCAGCCTTCGATGCGGCGGGCGACTACAACCTGCTTAAGCAACCTTTCCCCGTCGAAATCCGCGAGGTCGCGCCGCGCGCGGAGTTTGAGATTCTCCCCGGCCTGCGCGCCGAGACTTTCTCCACGCCGCACACCGACGAGAGCCTCGCCATCAAATTAACCGACCGCGACGAGGCTTCGCTCGCCTTCACTTCCGACACGGGCTACACCGATGCGCTCGCCGCCTTCGCGCGGAACGTCTCCCTCTTTCTCATGGAGTGCTCCTTCTTTCGCGACAAGCCCGTCGAACTCCATCTCGAACTCGCCGAAGCCATGCGCCTCGCCGAAAGTTCCGGCGCGCGGCGCGTCATGCTCTCGCACCTCTATCCCGAATGGGACAACTACAACCTCGTCGCCGAAGCGAAGAGACTCTGGCGCGGCGAAACCATCGAAGCGCGCGACGGCTTGCGTCTGGAAATTTAGGAGTTGTGCGCTGTCAGCCCGCAGCTTTCAATCAGAGCGATCCTTCAACCCTGACAATTAACAACCTGACAACTCACGGCTCATAGCTTCTTTATGAAATCACGCCTCATCATCAATCCCGTCTCCGGCACCGACAGCGCGCCGGATCATTTGCAGACAATCAACGAACGGCTGCGCGCAGCCTTTGGCGAGATGGACATCGTGATGACCGTGGGCGCAGGCGACGCCTCTGCGGCAGCGGAAGCGGCGGCAGCCAGTGGCGTCTACGATCAACTGTTCGTGGCGGGCGGCGACGGCACTTTGAACGAGGTCGTAAACGGCGTGGCGCGCGTCGCGGGTGGGTTCGAGCGCATCACGTTCGGACTCGTCCCGCTCGGCACGGGGAACGATTTCGCGAGCGCGCTCGGGCTGCCGGAAGAGATCGAAGCGGCCATCGAGATTCTCCTGCGCGGTCGCACCGTGATGTGTGATGTCGGCGCACTCGGCGACCGTCGCTTCGTCAACGTCTCGGCGGGCGGCTTCATCGCGGAAGTCTCGGACGCGGTCAACCCGCAACTCAAGACCGTCGCGGGCAAGCTCGCCTATCTTGTCGGCGGCGCGCAAGTGCTGTTCGACTATGAGCCGGTCGGCGCGCAGGTGCGCTCGACGGGAGAAGACGGGCGCGTGAGCGAGCGCAAGCTCGACGTGCAGATGTTTGCCGTCTGCAACTCGCGCATGGTGGGCGGCGGGCGGCTCATCGCGCCGCACGCTTACGTGGACGACGGGCTGCTCGACGTGTGCCTCGTCGAAGCGATGCCCGTGATCGAATTCATCGGCCTCTTAACGAGCGTCTCCGCCGGAGAGCATCTGACGGACGAACGCGTCAGTTATTTTCGCGCACGCTCTCTCGAACTCAGCTTCGCGCGCACCATCAAAGTCAACACCGACGGCGAAGTGCTGGAGACAGATCATTGCCGCTACACGCTCGAACCGCGCGCCGCACGCTTCCTCGCCGGAGACGCGCCCTTCGCCGCAGAGCAATAGCGTCTCCTTGCGCGTCTGCTGCCTCCGGGTGAAAGCGAAAAGTAGCGATTAGCTGTGAGTTGTGAGTTGTGAGCGGTTGGCAAATTGGTTGAGCCGCCTGTGACTCGCGCACGAAGCGAAGGCGGCTCGATTGTATCTGCTTTCAGTTGGCAGCTTCTAAAGCAGAGAGGGCAGTGCTGTCCAAACCACTGCCCTCTCCGCTGCGTGCGCTGGCGGGGGAATTGTCAGCGCACGCGAACCTGCACCTGATTGGCTTCCAGAGCGTTGCCGGTTGCGCGTTGCAGTTCGGCGACGGCTTTGTTGAGTTCGGTCTGGGCGCGCAGTTCGTTGCCGCGCGCCGTGGCGAACGCGTTCTGGCGTTCGAGTACGAGAAAGAAGGTTGACTGTCCCGCCTCGAACTTCCGTTGCTCGCTCGCGTATTGCTGCTCGGTCGCGCTGCGCTGTGCGGCTGCCGCGCGCAGGCGCGACTCCGCCGTGCGCGTCACCTGCAAGGCGTTCCGCACCTCGACTTGAATCAACTGCTCAAGCTGTTCGCGCTGCACGCGGATGCGGTCGCGCTCGACGAGCGTGCGCCCGAGTTGCGCCTCCGCCGTGCGGTTGCGCAGAGGGAGATTGAGTTGCACGCCCACGCGAAAGTTGTTGAAGCGATTCGCGCCGAGGTTGGCGATTGACTGGCCGTAGCCGCCGACGAGCGTATCCGGGATCGCGCCTGCCGCGACGGGCGGGAGCGGTTGGATTCTCGTGCCGTCGGGCAGCGGCGGGGCGAGCGAGATGAGTTGATTGATGCGCTCGCGCGTGGCGTCGCTCGAAGCGGAGAAAGGGTTCACGCTCGTCGCAGGGTCATACGCGCCCGCCAGACCCACCGCGCCGTAACTGCCGACGAGGTCAACCTGCGGCTTCGTCGCCTCGCGCGCGAGCCTTTCGTCGAGCGCGTTGATCTCGCGCACTACGTCCGACTGTTGCAGTTCGGGGCGCGTGGCGAGCGCGGAGCGCATCGCGTCTTCGAGCGCGACTGAGGGCGGCTGCACGTCAACCATGTCGGTCGGCACGAGCGCGACCGACCACACTTCCGATTGCCGATTCTCCGCGATCAAATTCTTCAGAGCATTCTCCGCACGACCGACTTCATCGAGCGCGACATAGACGTTCTGCTCGAAGTTTGCCACCTGCGCTTCCGCCGCCACGATGTCGATGGGCGCGAGTTGTCCTTCGGCGACGAGGCGGCGGTTGTGTTCAAGCTGCGTGCGGGCATCGCGCGCGGAGTCGCGCTGCACCTGCAAGTTGCGCAGGGTGAAGACCAAATCCCAATAGGCACGCTGCACGCTCGTGATCGTTTCGATGGCGCGCTGGCGAAACTGCGCATCGGTGAGCGAGAGGTTCTTCTTGGCGATCTCGATCTGGCGGCGCGTGGCGTCGAAGCGAAACCCGCGCAGGAGCGGTTGCGCATAGGTGAAGGAGAAGGCCGTCGGGTATTGCGGGTTGAGCGCGTTGAAGAGGCTGTTGGTCGTCTGGCGGCTGCTCGAAAAATCGAAGCGGTAATTGCCGCCGCCGCGCGGCGTCAGACCTTCAAAACGCATCGTGCCGCCGAGGCCGGAGGAGGTGACCGCGCCACCCTCGCCGCCGCTCAGGAAACTCGCCACGGGCGTCTTGTTGCGTTCGTAAAAAGTGGTGGTGTTGAAGCGCGGGTCGTATGCGCCGCGTGCCGCCGTCAAGTCGAACTCGGCGGCGCGCACGTTCGTCCGCGCCACTTCGATGTCCTTGCCGTTCTTCAAGGCGAGTTCGATGGCCTCGCGCAGCGCGAGCGGGCGTTGCTCCGCCATGTTGACGCCCACGCGTTCGAGCGCGGGGAGGGGCGCGGTGGCGGGCGCGCGATAATCCGGCGCGATGGCGGGCACGGGGAGAGCCGTCTCCGCCTGCGCGTTGGAAGGCGTCGGCTGCGTTTGCGCCTGCGCCTCGGCGGTCGTCGCGTCCGTCGTCGCATTGGTTGTCGGCGTCGGCGTTGGTGTCGGCGTGACAGGCGTTTGCGTCGTCGTTTGCGGTGTCGCTTGGGGCGACGGCTGCGCGGTCTGCTGCTGCTGCGCCGGAAGCGTCCGCGCCTGTGCGCCCGGCTCCGCGCCCGTGCGGGCAGGCTTCGACGCTGCCTCCTGTGAGGCGACCATCAAAGTTCCCATCAGAGGCACGTCCGCGAGTTGCACTTGCGGCGACGCGTGCTGCCGAGCGGCAGCGGAAGTCACAGGCGTTGACGGCTGCGTGTTCGTCTGTTGCGCCGGGGCGTCGCGCGCCGCGAGCAGGAGCGCGAGCAAGAGCGCGTGCGCGCAGAACTTTTTAGTCGAATAATGATTCATGAGTCCGAACCGCGAATTTAAGATTTTCCTGTTCATCAAAACTTATTGAAGATCGCCCCGGCGGCTGTCGCCGTGCGTCTACGCGCCCACGCAAACGCGCCGCCAATGCCGCTCCCGACGCGCCCGAAGACCTTGCTCCGACCGATATCGTCAAAGAGCGAATAGAAGACCGGCACGGCGAGCAGCGTTAACAGCAGGCAGAGCGATTGACCGCCGACGACGAGCACGCCGATGGAACGGTTCGTGCCCGAACCCGGACCGCTTGAGATGACGAGCGGCGTCATGCCCGCGACGAGCGCGATGGTCGTCATCAAGATCGGACGCAGGCGGTCGCGGTTCGCCTGAATGATCGCGTCGTGCCGGTCCATGCCCTTCGCGCGCAGTTCGTTCGTGTGGTCGATCTGCAAGATCGCGTTCTTCTTCACGACGCCGAAGAGCAGGAGCAGGCCGAGGCCGGAAAAGATGTTGACCGTCTGCCCCGTCAGCAGCAGCGAAAGGATGCCGAACGGGATGGCGAGCGGCAGCGTCAGGAGGATCGTCACCGGATGGATGAACGATTCAAACTGCGCGGCGAGCACCATGTACATGAAGATGAAGGAGAGCGTGATGGCGAGCAGGAAGTAAGCGCCCGCGCGCCCCAGCTCTTTCGAGCGACCGACGAGTCCGGTGTTGTAGCCCGATTCGAAATTCATCGCCGCGACGGCGTTGTCCAGTTCCGCCAGCACCGCCGACTGCGAACCGCCCGGCGCCACGTTGGCCGTCAGAGTCACCTGCCGCTGCCGGTTCAGGCGATCAATCGCAGACGGGCCGCTCCCCTCTTCGATGCGCACGAGGTTATCCAGACTGACGAGTCCGAGCTTCGCCGAAGGCGCGAACAGGCGCGACAACTCCTCTTTGCTCGCGCGCGCTGCGCCGATGGCGCGCAGGCGCACGTCGTATTGATCCGTACCCTGATTGAAGGTCGAAACTTTTTGTCCCGCGACCATCGTGTTCAAAGACTGCGCGATGTCGCCGACGCGCACGCCGAGGTCTGCCGCCCGCGCGCGGTCGATGATGACGCGCAACTCCGGCTTGCCCGAGATGAGCGACGAGTCAATGTCAACCACGTTGGGAATGGTCTTCATCTTCTCAAGCAGGTCTTCCGAATACTTCGTCAGCGTTTGCAGGTCGGGGCCGCCGATCATGTACTGAATGTCGGCGTTGCGCTGGCCGCCGCCCGAGATGGCCTGCACCTGCCCGATGTTGGTGCGCAACTCCGGCGGGTACTTCTTCAACAGTTCGCGCGCCCTGACCATCAAGTCCGTCTGCGACAACTCGCGTTCGCTGAGGTCGGAGAGTTTGACGTAGATGTTCGCGCTGTTGACGAGTTGCTGGCGGTCGCCGCCGATGGTGACGAGCGTGTCGGTCACGCCCGGCAGGGTGCGCACGTCCGCCGCGATGCGTTCGACTATCGTGGAAGTGTTGGCGAGCGTCGAGCCTTCGGGCGCGCGCATGTTGATCTCGAACTGCGATTGATCGTCTACGGGCAGAAAGTTTTTGCCGACAAACATGAAGAGCGGCACGATGCTCACAATAACCAGCACGCACAGCCCGACGATTGCCCAGCGATGCGCCATCGACCACTTGAGCATCGCCGTGTAAGCGCGATCCACCGGGCGATAGAAACGCCCGTCCTTCGAGCCGTGCGACTTCTTCTGTTCGCGCCCGCCATCATCCACATGCGTTTCGGACGGCAGCACTTCCGCGTCCAACTGCGTCGCGCTCTCCGGCTCCGCCTTCTCCGGCTCGCCCGCCACCACGCGCGACTCGTTTGCGAGCAGGCTCGACGCCTCGCCCTCGGAAGGCTCGCTGCCCACTCCCGGCGAGACGGGCTGCGGCTTCTTGCGTTTGATCAGACGCGCGGCGAGCATCGGCGTCAGCGTAAACGAAACGATCAAAGAGACGGCGACGGCGAACGAGGCCGTCAGGCCGAACGAAGACATGAAACGTCCGACGATGCCGCCCATGAAACCGACGGGCAAAAAGACCGCCAGCAGGCTGAGCGTCGTCGCCATGACGGCCATGCCGATCTCGCGCGTGCCTTCAATCGCCGCTTGAAAGGGCGGCATGCCCTTCTCTTCGATGAAGCGATAGATGTTTTCCAGAACGACGATGGCGTCGTCGATCACGATGCCGACCATCAGCGTGAGCGCGAGCATCGTGATCATGTTCAGGGTGTAGCCGAGCGCGGCCATCAGGCCGAAGGTGGCGACGATGGAAGTCGGGATGGCGAGTCCGGCGATCAGGGTCGAACGGAAATTCCAGAGAAAGACGAAGACGACGATGGCCGCGAGGATGCTGCCTTCGATGAGGTGCGTCTGGATGGACTCGACCGCCGCCTTGATGAAGATAGACGAATCGCCGATCACTTCCATGCGAATGTTGGACGGAAGCGTGGGCTTGATCTCTTCGAGCCGCGCCTTGATCTCGTCGGCCACAGCCACGGTGTTCGTTCCCGATTGCTTGGCGACGATGAGCGTCACAGCCGGTTCGCCGTTCAGGCGCGCGCTGGTGCGCAGTTCCTCCGAAGAGTCTTCGGCGTAGCCGATGTCGCTGAGCTTGACCGGATAATCTCCGCGCGTCGAGATGGCGATGTGGTTGAAGTCCGAAGGGTTCATGATGCGACCCAGAGTGCGCACGGTGAGTTCGCGCGAGCCTTCGTCCACGCGCCCGCCCGGCACTTCAAGGTTCTGCGCGCGCACCGCCGCCGCCACTTCCGGCACGGTCACGTTGAAGGCGCGCATCTTGTCGGGGTCGAGTTTGAGATGAATCTCGCGGCGGCTGCCGCCCACGATCTCCACGTTGCCGACGCCGTTGATGCTCTCGATGCGTTCCTTGATCTGCTTGTCGGCGATCTCGGTCACGTCGCGCAGAGAGCGCGGCGCGGAGACGGCGATGCGCAGGACGGGCGCGGCGTCCGTGTCGAGTTTCTGGATGACAGGCTCTTCCGCCGTCTCCGGCAGGTCGGAAGTGATGAGGTTAACTTTGTCCCTGATCTCCTGCGCGGCGATGTCCGCGTTCTTGTCGAGCAGGAATTGGACGAAGACCTGCGAGACGCCTTCCACGGAGGTCGAGCGCAGTTCGTCAATGCCGCTGATTGTGTTGACGGCGGCCTCGACCTTATCCGTGATCTCCGTCTCGATCTCGCGCGGCGACGCGCCGGGATTAACGACCGAGATGGTGATCGTAGGGAAGTCTATCTTCGGGAAGAGATCGACGCCGAGCGAGAAGAACGAAAAGATTCCCACCACCGTCAGCGACAGGATCAACATCGTCGCAAACACCGGGCGACGGACGCATATTTCAGCTAGTTTCTGCATGATGCCTCAATAGAGCGATGCGCTGCGAACTGTTAGCCGGAAGCCAAAAGCTAAGAGCTTGCAGCTAACAGCTAACGGCTGTTATTGCCTGACGGCGATGCCGTCCTTCAACATCTCGACGTTACTGGTGGCGACGAGTTCGTCCACGCTGATTCCGGTTTTGATTTCGACGAGTTCGCCCTCGACCTGCCCGAGTTGCACGACGCGTTCCTGCACACGCCCGTCTCGAATCACGAAGACGCGGCTGACATCCTGCTCCGTGCGCACGGCGGTAGAAGGAACGAGCACCGCCGCGTCGCCCTTCGGCTGCGAGATGCGCACCGTCGCAAACTGCCCCGGTTTCAACAAGCCCTCACCGTTCTCCACTTCGGCTTCGACCGTCAGCGTGCGCGAGGTGGCGACGATGTTCGGCGAGATGCGCGCGATGCGCCCGGCGAACGAGCGATCCGGATAGGCACTCGTCGTGATCGAGACGGTCTGGCCGGGCTGGATGGTCGAGATGGCCTGTTCGGGAATGTCTATGCGCATGCGCAGAGGGTTCGTGCGTACGATGGTGGCGACCTTCGAAGTGGGCGACACGTACTCGCCGAGGTCTGCCGGGCGATCCGCCACGTAGCCGCTGATCGGCGCATAGACGGCCACGTCCGAGACGGCCTTGCGCGCCTGCGCCACCTGCGCCTCGGCTGCGTTTGCCGCCGCACGCGCCGTGGCAATGCCCGCGTAATTCTGCCGCGCCGCCTGCAACGCCGCTTCGTATTGTTGCTGCAACTGGTCGCGCTGCGACTTCTGCCGGTCGTAATCCGCGCGCGACACGTCGCCCGATTCGATCAGACGCTCGAAGCGTCGCAACTGCTTCTCGGCCAGTTCGAGCGCGACGCGCGCCGCGCCGACTTCGGCCACGCGGTTCGGATCAAACGCCTGACCGGGGCGCAGGCCGATGCGCGCTTCCGCCTGCCTGACGGCTGACTGAGCCTGCTGCGCCTGCGCCTGCAACTGTGTGAGACGCAGACGCGCATCCGCATCGTCGAGGCGGACGAGCAGAGAACCGCGCTGCACGTAGCTGCCCAGATCGACGCCGACGGCCACGACGCGCCCGGCGACCGTCGGCGCAACGTCCGTCTGCTGGTCTGCGGCGAGGCTGCCCGTCGCTTCCACGTAGCGCGGGAGTTCGCGTGTGATGGCGGCGGCGGTCGAAACCTGCACCACTTCGGGCGTGGCGTTGGCGGCGGCCTGCTTGTTCTTCGCGTCCGCGCTCGACCTGCCGCACCCGCTCGCAAACAGGCTCAAGGCCGCGAGCAGCAAAATGACCGTGGGGAGTGTGAATTTATTTCGAGAGCTCATGATGACTGTTTTTCTTTCGGGACAAATCGCTTTCGCGCAAAAGCTACGGCGAGGCAAACTATCTCTTCTTTACTATCTCTTCTTTGCTATCTCTTCTTTTTGGCGCGGGTCGGGTTGGCCGCGCTGCCGTGTTTCGCTCGTTCGCCGCTGCCGTTCGCGTTACTACTACTGCTGCCGTTGCTATTGCGCGAGGCGGGCGGCGGGTTATGAGTCGTGGCGTGGGCAGCAATACCTCTGAGCAGTATCTCTGTGAACTCTTCTGCGGCGCGCTCGTTCGGAATGCTGAGGATGCGGCGGCGCGTGTCCCAGAGAATGTTATTGAGCGAGTGGTGTATGACCATGCCGAGAAAACAGCGCACGACGATGTTCGGGTCGATATTGCGCATCGCGCCCTCGCGCTGCCGCTCGCGAATGTATGAACCGAGAAAGTCGTACATGTGGCGGACGTTGCGATCCCAGAACATGTCTGCGAGTTCGTGTCCTTCGAGCGCGGACTGCGTCAGGAGGCGCAGGAATTCCGTGTCGTGTTCATGGTGGCGCATCATGGCGAGCGCGATGCCGGAGAAGACCGCGCGGTCGTCTTTGCGCGCAAGCGCATCGGGGACGATATCGCAAGGTTGCTGGAAGTTGGCGGCGCAGGCTTTGTGATCGATGATCGCGCTGTAGAGCTCCTGCTTGTTGGCGAAATGGCGAAAGACCATCGCCTCGGAGACGCCCGCCGCGTGCGCGATCTCTTTCGTAGTCGTGCCGCGAAAGCCGCGCTTGGAAAAGAGGCTCATCGCCACCTGCAAAATCTGGCGACGACGATCTTCTCCCGCCATCCGCCCGCTGCTGTTCGCGCCCGTCGCTGTCCCGGCGGCGACAGCTTCGGTCGCGCCCTTCGTCTCTAACACACGGCTCATTCGGTTCTCGCCTTTCAACTCCCGCTTCCGATTAAAAGTAAGTGCTTACTTACTTACCAAAGTACGAGGGACGTGTCAAGCGAGTTCACATTAATTTTCGCACCGCGATTTTTTTGCGCGCCCCTGTATTGTTATAGACTTCCGCGCTATAATGGCGCGTACCTTTTCACAACAAAGTGAATGCGTTGCCTCGCTGCAAGAACCTCGCGGGTCTTCTTGTAAAGGCGTCTTTCGGCGTTGCCGTCCGGGCAGGACTCGTCGGCACGTTGTTTGCTCGCTTGACACCGGAAATGCAGAAATAGGCGGGCGTTAGATATTCGCGCGCACGGTAATTTAAAGAGCAACTATCAACAGTTAAGGAGATAAAGGACATGTCACAGAACTTCGGAAACAACGATCCGCTAAACACGGGCGGCAACACCGGCACGACCGGCGGAACAGGTCTGGCAGGCACGGGCAGAACCGATGAAGGAACGACGCGCGACACTTCAACGGGCGGGTCGGGCATTGGTGGCGGTTCGGGTGTGGGCGGCGGACTGAGCACCACGGGCGGCGCGACGGGCGGCACGAGCACCGGCACGGCGACCGCGCGCGAAGGCATCGCGGGCACGGCGCAGGAGTACGGTCAGAAGCTCGCCGATGCGGCTTCGACTGCCAAAGACTATCTGGGCGACAAAATCTCTGTGGCGGGCGACAAGTTCAAAGACTTGCAGAATGTAGACTACCGGCAGGCAGCCGAGCAGGCCAAAAACTACGCGCGCGAGAAACCGGGACAGGCGCTCTTGATCTCGGCGGCGGCGGGTTTCCTCATCGGGCTTCTGCTCAAGAGCAGCAACCGTCGTTAATTCGGTTTCAAGGTTCAAGTTTCAGGTTACAAATTAAAAGCACATTTCAGCCACAAACCTGAAACTTGAAACCTTCAATTTGAAACTTGAGCTTAACGAGGAGGGTGAACGATGGCTGAATTAGAGAGGCGTGCCGCCGGAGGCTCGGCGGCGACCGCGCCTGCCACCACTGCGGCGCAGAACGCGCAAGGTCTGGATATCGAGGGCTTGCCCGCCATGCTGGGGCGGCTCGGCGACAACGTGATGACGCTCGTTGACGCCAAGCTCGGGCTGGCGAAAGTCGAACTCAAGGAAGAGGC
>DASWNS010000400.1:0-20851 GCA_036399115.1 Pyrinomonadaceae bacterium
GCCGACGTCCTCGCCGCCAAGGCCGCCCCGCTGCCCGCTCCCGCTCCCGCGCCGGCCCCGGCCGCCGACAGGCCCGCCGGCGCCACCGAGCTCAAGGGCGGCGCCGCGATGCTCGCGCGCTACATGGAGGCCTCGCGCGAGATCCCCACGGCGACGTCGTTTCGCACGATGACCGTCACGGCGATGGACGCCCGGCGCAAGCAGCTGAAGAACGCCGGCGAGAAGGTCTCCTTCACCCACCTCATCGCCTACGCGATCGCACGCGCGGCGACGGAGGAGATGCCGGTGATGGCGCACCACTTCGCCGAGGTCGACGGCAAGCCGCACCGCGTCGACGACGGCGCCGTGAACCTCGGCATCGCCGTCGACGTCGAGAAGAAGGACGGCAGCCGCACGCTCATGGTGCCGGTCATCCGCGACGCCGGCCGCAGGACGTTCCCCGAGTTCCTCGACGCGTTCGGCAACCTCATCGCCCGCACCGGCTCGACGCCGAACGACTACCTCTACGCAGGCGAGCAGTTCGACCCGAACATCGGCTTCTACTACCTGCGCGCGAGGTACATGAACCCGTCCAACGGAAGATTCCAGACGATGGACGAGTTCGAAGGCGTGCGCCACGACCCGCTCACGCTGCACAAGTACCTGTACGCCAACGCCAACCCGGTTGACGGCACAGACCCCAGCGGCCACTGGACGGTCGGGGGCTTGGCGGCGACGATGGCGATTGGCGGCATCATCAACTCGATGATCGGCATGATCTTCAGCCAGCACAGCCCTTCCTCTTCCGAGTTCTGGGGCGAGGCGGCGTGGAACTTCGGCGTCGGCGCGGTAACTGCGCCCGTCGGCGGACTCGCCACCCGGCTGCTCGCGCCGCTCGCGCGCGCCACGCTGGGTCCACTCCTCCAGATTGTCGGTCGAATGGGACCGATCATGCTCAGGGGGAGAGGCGCGGTCGGACAGATGCTGGTGAGGATCAGCCGCTTCTTCGTCAACACGAACAGGAGCTACCCGCGTGTGGACTCCACCGGCCTCGGCAGGCTCCTGCAAAGAGCCTTCCCGAACATCCGTTGGGAGCACCACCACATCTACATCCAGCAGTCCTGGTCACGCGTCGGAGGCCCGAACCAGATTTATCAGAACGTGGACGCCAACGAAGGACTCAGGCGGATCGGGAACGGGTTGTGGAATATGATCCCCATCCCACGCGAACTGAACGCTGCTCTGGGGCGCAGCGAACTCGGCACACAGTTGTTCGCCACCGCCTATTACTCCATCCTCGTGTACGGCCCCGCGCACACTCTGGCCTACTTCTTCGACGGGGAGGACTGAAGTTCGCTGCGTCGGCCTAACCGTTAGAACCGGAGCGCACGAGTCACGCGGATGCAAACGCCGCGTGACTCGTGCGCTCCGCCGCAGGCGTCTGGAGCGCGCCTCTCGTATGACGGACGAAGACATCAAGTTCATCGAGCGTGAACTCGAACTCACGCTGCCGGAATCCTACAAACGCGCCCTCGTGCCCTTCGGTATTCCGCTGCTCGCGGGCAACACTAAATACGAACTGTGGGACGATGCGCAGGAGTTGGTTAAGCTCAACCGGGAACTGCGCGCGGGCAGCAGGTTTGTTCCGCCCTGGCCGCCACACCTGTATGCTGTCGGCTATCCCCACGGAGACGAAATGATCGCCGTGGACACGCGGGACCCCGAAGGTGCTGTGTGGTGGCTCGACCACGGCATCGTCGGGCATCCGGCGAGCTATCAATCACACGCTCGCTTTGCCGAATGGGTCGAAGAGTTCTACCGCGATATGCGGCAAGACCTCGAAGGAGACGGCTTCGACCCGGAAGCGGCTCCCGGCTCCGGCGAGTAGACATCCGTGGCGAGGGTCGCTCCTTCGCCGTTAATGACGCGGGCATCTTGCCCTCGTCAATCCTGTTAAGCGTCAATCTTGGCAGGCGTAAGTCTTGAAATTCGGGAGTGTGGGAGAGATGAGAAGAGTCAGTATCATCGCATTGCTCGTCGCCGCGTTGTGGGGCGGGGCGAACGCGCAGTCGAAGAGCGATAGAGAACACGACGGGCTGCGCGGGGCGGTTCGCGCGTTGAAGTTAGAGGCGGCGGAGTTCACGTCGAAGAACGGGAAGAGCGTCGAAGGTGCGCGCGTGCTTTTGCGCACGGTCACTTACGACGCACGCGGCAACAAGACCCGTCAGGTTGTCTACAACCACGACGGCTCCGTCGCGCAGACGCTCGTTTACGCCTCCGACCCGCAGGGGCGAAGCACGGGCTATGAAGAGTTCACGGGCACGCTGAGCGTGCCACGTAAGCATGTCTACGTGCTGGACGATAAGGGAAACCGGATCGAATACAGTCTGGTGCAGCCGGACGGCTCCGCGGGCGAGAAGTCTCTCTACAAATACGATGCGAGAGGGAACGTGGCCGAGGAGTCTCTCTACGATCACAAGGGCGGACTCATCAGCCGAAACGTCTACGCCTACGACGACAGGGGCAGGCAAGTCTCTCAAACCAGATACAACGCCGACGGCTCCCTCTCTGCGACAAGCGCTCTCTCATACGATGCACAGGACAATCTCATCGAGCGTATGCGGTATGAGAGCGACATTCTTACGTATCGTGTGCGATACGTCTACGACCGCAGGATGAGGGTGATCGCACAGGAGACTGTCGGGTCGGTGGTCGAGTCTGACGTGCCTCATTCGGAGGCGCACGCTCCCGGTAGAGTGGTCTATACCTACAAAGGCGGGGAACAGCCAAGAGAGTTGAACATCTACGCTCCGGACGGCTCGATCAGAGAAAGAGTTGTGATCGAATACGACGCGCGCGGAAATTGGATCAGGAAGACTCATCTGGCCGAGTCAGGGAAGCGAGGCCGTTGGGAAGCGCGACGCGTCGTGCGCCAAACGATCACATACTTCTAAAAAGCTACCCGTGCTGCACACGGCGGGTCGAAGACATTCCCGTGCGAGTTCGCGCCCCTGCTCTGTTGTCAGGCGGCGCACACCTTCGCCAGCGCGCCAGCATGCCGGCGCGTCAGCCCACTTCCCGCGTATCGCCTCCCCATACACCTGCCGCTTCTTCTCACGATGAATAAGCATCCTCCGGCAATAATCCGACGAGTCACCGCATCGCCTGATCGTCGGCCTGCGGCACCAGTCTTGCCATCGTCTTTCTTGCAGTACTACAATCGGCGTGCTTCCTAACCGTCATCCGGCCTGCTCAAACGAAGGATTAACTTGCGTCTGCGATCACCAAAAACGCTAAACGCGCGTTCAGCCGCCAGAGCTTTTCTGGCGGCGACAATAGCGTTCGCGGTCGTGACGGGCGCAGTGCCGCTCGTCCCCGTCTTCGGCGCGCACGGCTGCTCGATGCCGTGCTGCAAAGGCGCGGACGGCATGCCCGGCGATTGCACGGGCGGCTCGTGCCCGATCTCCCATTTCGGAAAAGCAGAAGCTAAAGTCAGGTCGTTGAAACTCGCGCCCGCAGACCCCTCGTGCCACGCGGGCGAGGAAACGCCGCCGCATGACGGCGCGGCGGGCATGCACCATTCCAAGCCGGGGCACGCCTCTTCGCCCGAACAAGAGAATGACGGAATAGAACACTCTGCCCACCGGCATGTCTCACCACGCGACACCTCGACGGAACCTGCGTTTACTTCCGCCGCGCTCTCGAAGCCCTGTCCTCCCGGCTGCGGCGGAATTCTAAACGCCTCCACCCAACTGCGTCGCTCGCGTGACGAGGCTGCGCTCTCGGATAAGCTCCGGCCACGCCCGCCCACCGGGGAACTGCAAACACAAGACCCCGCCGGAGTCTCTAAAATCTCCTTCGTGCTGCGTCGCCAGTACCCGCCCCGCGCGCCTCCGTCGATCTCATACAGCAGACTAGCTTAATCATCTAGAGGGACTCCGAAGCCGGACGCGCTTCGTGGCGCAGCCATTCTAACTGTCGCCGCGTTTCGCGTCGCCGTCTGTTCGCATGCAGTTCGTTATGCGCGACGGCTGGGGATGCCTTCAGTTAGCACTACTTCAGCACACCAGCTTCGCTAGCTCTGGCCGGGTTCGACGCGAGGATAGCCTCACCCTCCCCGGCTTAGAGCGCGGCGTGCAATCGTGATGCGGCGGTGTGGTACGAACATTTTCGGAGCGAAGACAGATGACTTTCATACTTGATCATATCAGGCGGGGAAGCCCGTCAATCCTGCTGTGTGTGCTCCTGCTGCTCGGTGGCTTAACGTCTGCGACGGCTCAACAGAACGTGTCTTCGGCGAACCTGAGCGGGCGCGTGGAGGACGCGGGCGGCGCGGCGGTGAGCGGGGCGAACGTCTCCGTCAATCACGTCGAAACCAACCAACGACAGACCGGCGTGACCGACGACGAAGGGCGTTATAGATTTCTCTACCTGCGAGTCGGGACGTACCAACTCACGGTCGAGAAGAGCGGCTTCGCGACATTAACAAGGCAGCTAACTTTAACTGTCGGGCAGGCGCTTGAAGTGCCTTTGCGGCTGGCTGTCGCCGGACTCGCCGAGAGTGTCAATGTCAACGAGACGGACGTGCCGTTGCTGGAGACGGCGCGCACGCAGGTGGCCGAGACGGTCGTGCCGCAGGAGATTGACAGCCTGCCTCTGAACGGGCGCAACTACCTCGATCTGGCCGCGCTGACGCCGGGCGTCACGCGCACCAACCCCGTCGCCAACCAACGCTTCCCGGAAACGTCGTCCGTGCCCGGCACGGGACTCTCCATCACAGGGCAACGCTTCATCAACAATGGCTTCGTCGTTGATGGGCTGTCGTCGAACGATGACGCCGCCGATCTGGCAGGGACGTTTTACAGTCAGGAAGTGATCCGTGAGTTTGAGGTCATTACCTCCGGCGGGATCGCGGAGTTCGGGCGCGCTTCGGGCGGCGTCGTCAACATCGTCACGCGTTCGGGCACGAACAAGTTCGGCGGGCGCGTCTATGGCTTCCTGCGCAACCAGCGTTTCGACGCGCGCAACCCGCTCTCCCCGACCAAAGACCCGCTCACGCAAGGGCAGTATGGCGCGTCGCTCGGCGGGAGGATCAAGCGCGACCGCACTTTCTTCTTCTCCAATTTCGAGCAGACGCGCCTGAACAACGCCGCCGTCATCACCATCACTGCCGGAAACGTCGCGGCGGTCAACGCACGGCTCGACGAAATAGGTTACGCGGGGTCGCGCCTCTCGAACGGGGTTGCGCCCACAGGCTTCGACACCACCAACTTTCTCTTCCGCCTCGATCACCGCATCAATGAGGCGAACCAACTGACGGCGCGCTATAACCTGTACGACATCTCAAGCCTGAATGCGCGCAACGTCGGAGGCTTGAACGCCGTGAGCCGTGGCACCGCGCTCGCTGACCGCGACCAGACAATCGCCGCGAGTCTCGTCACCACCCTCTCGCGGCGCACCATCAACGAGGCGCGCTTCCAGTTCACGCGCAGCCGACTCGGCGCGCCGGTCAACGAAGAGGTCGCGCCTGCCGTCAACATCTCCGGTGTGGCGAACTTCGGCGTCGCCACCTTCTCGCCGACGGCGCGCGACCTTGACACCTTCGAGGCCGTGAACAACGTCACCACACAGCGCGGCGCACACTCGCTCAAAGGCGGAGTTAATTTCCTGCTCAACCGCGTGGACATCACTTTTCCCGGCGCGTTGCAGGGCGTCTATACCTTCTCCTCGCTCGCTAATTTTCAAACAGGTCGCTACGCCACTTTCCAACAGGCGTTCGGCGCGCCGGGGCAGTTTCAGTCGAACCCGAACGTCGGCCTCTTCGTGCAGGACGAGTGGAAGCCGCGCTCCGGTCTGACCATCAACGCGGGGCTGCGCTACGACGCGCAATTTCTGCCCGATCCCGTCAGAACGGATGCCAACAACTTCGCGCCGAGACTCGGCGTGGCTTATGCGCCCGGCGACCATAAGACGGTCTTCAGGGCGAGCTACGGTATCTTCTTCGACCGTCTCCCGCTCCGGGCTACGTCGAACGCCTTGCAGCGCGACGGCTCGAAGTATCGTGTGGCGGTGCTCTCCTTCGGGCAGGCGGGCGCGCCTGTCTTCCCGAACGTGCTGCCGGAGTTTCCGTCGAACCTGCTCGTCAGCATCACGACGATTGATCCTGACATCAATAACGCCTACAGCCAGCAGGCGAGCCTGCAAGTCGAGCGCGAGTTGTCCGGGGCGTTGTCGCTTTCCGTCGGTTACCTGCACGTACGGGGCGCGCACATCATCTTCTCCCGAAACGTCAACGTGCCGCGCTTCGCGGCGTCTGCGGGAGTGCCGAACCTGGGGCGACCCGACCCGCGCTTCGCCAACGTCTCGCGCTTCGAATCGTCGGGCGATTCTTACTACGACGGGATGCTCGTCTCCTTCAAGCGGCGGTTCAGCCGTCGGGCGCAGATGCGCGTCTCCTACACGCTCTCGAAGGCGATTGACAACGTGGGCAACGCCTTCTTCTTCACGCCGCAGGACAACTTCAACCTGAGAGACGAGCGGAGCCTCGCCGACAACGACCAGCGACACCGCCTGGCCGTGAGCGGCTCATTCGAGGCTCCGACCGCCGCAAGCGACGAGAACATGTTCCGGCGTTCGCTCTCCGGCTTCCAGTTGAGCTACATCTTCCAGTACGGCTCGCGCCTGCCCTTCAACGTCGTGACCGGCGCAGACCGGAACCTCGACACGAACGTCAACGACCGCCCCACGGGCATAGGCCGGAACACCGGTCGCGGGTTCGACTTCGCTTCACTCGACCTGCGCCTGTCACGCCGGTTCCACGTCGGCGAGCGCGCGAATCTGGAGACAATAGTAGAGGGCTTCAACGTGCTCAACCGTGCGAACCTGCAACTGCCTAACAACACCTTCGGCACGGGTGCGACGCCCGGTGCGGGCTTCGGGCGACCGACGGCTGCCGACAACCCGCGACAGGTTCAGTTCGGCCTGCGTCTCAACTTCTGAGAGGGGTGATGATGAAAGAACGAATGATGAGCGGCTGTCTCGCGCCACGTCTTCGCCACATTTCTCTGGAAGCTGGCTGCTGAGTGGGCAACTAAAGCGGGAGTTCAACGGCTGCCGAACACAGTCTTGAGAAGAGAGATCGCTCACAAGTGATGTCACTTGTGAACGATCTCTCTTTGAGGTTCATCAATGACTACGGGATAGAGACAAGGAACACGTCGTAAGCCGTGCGCCCGACTTTCGCTCCCTTCGCATCGTCCAATTTCGCGCGATACAGAAATTGATTCCCAAACTCGTCTACTCTCTTCGATGCTTTCTCGTCAACCGACATCGCCTGAACCTTGAGCGAGGGCAGGGTGCGTAGCTCGGTCGGCTCGGAGATACCGTTGTGATTCGTGTCCTGCCAGAGACGCAAACTCGGAAAGATTGCATCGCTCTGATCTATCCAGCCGTCTGCGTTGCCTCCAGGTCTGGCATTGCTTATTCAAAAAGGAGAATCCTGAGTAGCGGCGCGCAAGATAGACCGCTTGAAAGTGTGGTGTTTAGACACCTCCGGCAGAACGACCGGCTTCGATGGGCGCGCGCGCTTGTGAGCAGTCGTCGCTGCATTTATCATTAAGAATGCTTTCAGCCCTGAACATCCTGCTCGTTTTTCTGCTCGTCTTTGCTAACGGGTTCTTTGTCGCCTCGGAGTTTGCGTTGGTCGGCGTGCGCCGTTCACGGATCGCGACGCTCGCCGCTGCGGGCGACCGCCGCGCACGGCGTCTCTTAGGTCTGGTTGATAATCTCAACGCCTACATCTCCGCTACACAACTCGGCATCACGCTCGCCTCGCTCGCCCTCGGCTGGATCGGCGAACCCGCCGTCGCGCACCTGCTCGAAGCGCCCCTCGCAGGTCGCGTCTCCGAGACGGTGCTCCACACGATCTCCTTCACCATCGCGTTTGCGCTGATCACGTTCCTCCATATCGTGCTCGGCGAACTCGCGCCGAAGACCATCGCTCTCGAACGCGCGGAGAAAACCGCGCTCGCCATCGCCCTGCCGATGCAGATTTTCTACAAGGTCTTCTTCTACCCGATCCGCCTGCTCGATTGGGCTGGCACCCGCACCGTGCGCCTGTTGGGGCTGCACCCTTCGTCCGACCACGCTTCGATCTATACGGAAGAAGAACTCCGCTCGCTCATCGCTTCGTCGCGCCAGAGCGGGCACATCGAGGAGGAAGAGCAGCAACTCATCAACCGCGTCTTCGACTTCTCGGACGCCGAAGTGCGTGAGGCGATGATCCCGCGCACGAACGTGGAAGCCCTCCCCGTAACCGCATCCTTCGAGGAAGCGAAAGAGGCTTTCCGCACGCTCGGCTATTCGCGCCTGCCCGTCTATCGCGAACGACTGGACGATATCGTCGGCGTCGTCTTCCGGCGTGATCTGGAGCCTTACTACGACAACCCCGCGCCCGCCGTCTTCGACCTGGAAAAGATCGCGCACCCGCCGACCTTCATTCCCGCGTCCGCACGGCTCGGCGCAGTGCTCAAGCAGATGCAGGGCACGCGCACGCACCTCGCCTTCGTGATCGACGAGCACGGCGGCATCGAGGGCATCGTGACACTGGAAGATTTGCTGGAAGAGATCGTCGGTGAGATCAACGACGAGTACGACGAGGAAGTGCGCTCACAGATCACGCACGAAGCCGACGGCACATATCTCGTCGACGGCATGCTCGCCGTGCGGGATGCGAACCGCCGTTTCGAACTGAACCTGCCGGAGGACGAAAGCTACACCACGCTCGCGGGCTTCCTGCTGGCGCGCAGCGGACGCCTCATGCAGATTGGCGAGAGCGTCGAACATGAAGGCGCGCGGTTCACGGTGGAGCGCGTAGACCGCCGCCGCATCAGGCGCATCCGCTATGCTCCGGCAGAGAAAGGCGATGAGCAGACAACCGCGGCGTCCTATTTAGCAGTTCTTTCATTGATCGGCATGCAGTTCGCCGAGTCGCTGCAAATTATTCCGGTCATGTTCTAACGGAAGTTGAGCCTGACACGCCGGGCGGTTCTGCTAACAGCCGACCCCTCCGCCCTTCATATTCGCAACCAGTCTCTGTAACTATCAGAAATACCGGGATGGAGATGCACGGACACTGAAACAGAAGATCACAGGTTTTCACGAGGACGAACAGGGCGACTGGGTTGCGGATTTGGAATGCGGGCACCAGCAGCACGTTCGCCACAAACCGCCCTGGATGGTGCGTCCGTGGGTTGAGTCACACGCGGGTCGAGAGTCGCGCATCGGCGTGGAGTTAGATTGTAAGCGGTGTGATGAGATCAATGCTGATTTCGCAACCGAATTCAAATAATTCATTAACCTGCATGCTCCCAAGCTATGCTATAGATTGCCACACGCCGCCCGGCCTCGTCGGCAAATACTACACGAAAGCATCCAACGGCTTCTGGCACTCCTTCTACTTCACGACGGGCGGCTACCCCGACCCCGTCCGCGTCACGCGGCGCAATCACAACGTCACGGAGCAGGCGTACCGCAAGTGCCACTCGGAGATCGTCGAGTCAATCGCAAACCACCTGCGGAGTCCGATAATGAAATTTATGCACTCTAGGCACAGCTTATCGGACGCAAGCTGTGGAGGGTGAGATGCCTGCTACATGAGCCGTCGCGGATTTCAGTATCTTGACTTGAGCCTGGTGGCATTGCACAATCCGGGGCAGAGTTTTCCGGACTGCCAGTGAGTTAGCCTTGAGCGCGTGATCGTGTGACGATTGGCGTCGGGGCGTAGAAGCTATCATTTGACAGTTACGAACTGTTAGGAGAGTTAGAGATGAGAGTCGTAAGTCACGGGCATTCGAGGGAACGGCTTAGTCCGACCCTTGTGAACCAGAAACAATTTAACTGAGCGGGTTTTACGGCGTCCCCGTCGGGGTTCGCAAAAGACCCACAACTCCACAGGCTCGGAAGTAGCTTGCCGAACTTCGTCTAACTGCTCGACGAGGCGCTTGCTTTCTCGGGTCTGAAGAAAGCGAGCCACTCGTAACATGAAAAGCGCCCCGTCCGATTGCAGCCGCACTCTTCTGCGGCGTCCTCCAAATCTTCATCAACATCACGCCGACACGAACGGCACACCGTCGAATCTTCTCTCGATACGCAGTTCGGCATTGCTGCTCGCGTCTCTAATTCTGGCCGCGCTGGCGTCGAGTTGTTCCGGCGGCGACCAGCGCGCGGGTGAGGCTCAGCAACCGACGCTGCGGCTGAGTATGATCCCAACGACCGATCCCGGCAAGATGCTGCGCGAGAGCCAGCCGCTCATAGACTACTTGCAGAAGGAGACGGGCGCGAAGATCGAGATGACCATCCCGACGAACTACGCGGCGGTGGTCGAGGCGATGGGCAGCGATCAAGTGGACATCGCACACTTCGGCGGCTTCACCTACGTGCAGGCGTCGAGCCGCTACGGCGTCAGGCCGCTGGTCCAACGCGAACGCGACCGGAACTTTCACAGCGTCTTCCTCACACACCCTTCATCCGCCATCGACGGACTGAGCGATCTCAAGGGTCGCACCTTCGCCTTCGGCGACGTGAACTCTACCTCCGGCCATCTCATGCCCGAATACTTTATGCGGCAGGCGGGCGTAGACCCGGAGGTGATCGCGAAGGCTGCTTACACAGGCGGGCACGACGCCACTGCCCTCGCCGTCGCCAACAAGAAGGTTGACGCGGGCGCGCTCGACGAACTCGTCTTCGAACGGATGACGAAGGAGGGGAAACTCGCGCCCGATAGCGTACGCGTCTTTTACACTACCCCTCCCTTCTTCGATTACATCTGGGCGGCGCGCAAAGGGCTGGACCCGAAAGTGGCGGAAGCCTTCGCCAATGCCCTGCTCAAACTCGACGCCGGGGACGCGCAGCAGAAGAAGGTGCTCGACATCCTGAACGCGGCCAAATACGTGAAGGCCGACGATGGCGACTACGAAAAGCTGCGACAGGCGGCAAGGGACGCAGGGCTTTTGAAGTGACTTCCAACGATGGTCTACCTGCTCGAACAGATCACCAAAGAGTACGGCACGCGTGAAGGCACGACGCGTGCGCTAGACGGCCTCTCGCTGTCGGTGAAGAAAGGCGAACGGCTCGCGCTCATCGGCAGGTCGGGTGCGGGCAAGACGACGCTCTTTCGTCTCCTCAACGCGACCCTGCGCCCGACGCGCGGCGTCCTGCGTTTCGACGGGCGCGACGTGGGACGTATGCAAGCGCGTGAGTTGCGCGCGATGCGGCGACGCGTGGGCACGGTCTACCAGCAGCACTATCTGGTGCCATCGCTGAGCGTGCTCGACAACGCGCTCTGCGGGCGACTCGGTCGCTGGTCTTTGTGGCAAACGGCGCGCAGCATCTTCAGACCGGCAAGGCAGGACGTGGAGGAGGCCGAGCACGTGCTCGAACTCGTGGGGCTGACGGATAAGCTGCGCGAGCGTGCCGACGCGCTCTCCGGCGGGCAGCAGCAGCGGCTCGCCATCGCGCGCACGCTGATGCAGCAACCCGAAGTGATTCTGGCCGACGAGCCGGTCGCCTCGCTCGACCCGGCTCTGGCCGATTCAATCGTGAACCTGCTGCACGGCGTTGCCGACAAAGGTAACCGCACGCTCGTCGTCGCCCTGCACAATATCGATCTGGCGTTGCGTTACTTTCCGCGCGTCGTCGGCCTGCGCGGCGGCGCGGTCGCCTTCGATGCGGACGCCGGAGGACTGAACCGCGCCGGACTCGAAGAGTTTTATCAAGACCCGGAGACAACGCCGGAGGGGCGCGGCGAGAGAGCATGGCGACAAGCTCAGGTTACATAACGCGTGGCGAGAGCGCGGACTTTCTGACGCCTCGACGCGTGGCTCTACTGCTCGCCGTGGCTGCCGCGCTCGCCTTCTGCTGGCACGCCGCAGAGGTTCGCCCGACGACGCTTCTCGACCGTGCGGCGGCTGTCTCCGTGTGGAGTTTCCTGCGCGGTCTTTTCCCGCCGGACTTATCCGTAGAGTTCCTGCGCGTCGTCTTCGCTGCGACGGTTCAGACCGTCGCCATCGCCATCGCGGGCACGCTGCTTTCCGTCGGCATCGGGATGCCGCTCGGCATCCTTGCGACGGCGACACTGTGGCGTCGCGGCGTGCTGCTCTCCGGCGAGCATCGCGGCGCGTTCACCACGCTTCTCTCCTTACTCAGCCGGCTGACGCGCGCACTCCTCGGCTTTCTGCGCGCCATCCCAGACCTGATGTGGGGGCTGCTCTTCGTCGTCGCAGTAGGCTTGGGATCGCTGCCGGGGACGCTGGCGTTGGCAGTCAGTTATGGCGGCGTGCTGGGGCGCGTCTACGGAGATGTCTTTGAGGACGTTGATCCAAGACCGCTCGAAGCCCTGCACGCCACGGGCGCGACCCGCGCACAGGTGTTTCTGCGCGCCATCTGGCCGCAGGCCGCCCCCGCCGTCACCGCTTACACGCTCTACAACTTCGAGTGCGCCGTGCGCGCCGCCGCGATCCTCGGGTTCGTCGGCGCGGGCGGCATCGGCTACGAGATCAACCTCTCGATGCGCCTCTTCAGCTACGGGCAGGTGCTCACGCTGATTATGGCTTTCGTCGTGCTCCTGACGACCACCGACGCCCTCAGCAGGTTCTTACGCGGACGCCTGAACGCCGAAGTGACCGAGACATCTCCCGTGCGCTACTTGATGGAGGAGACGCTCGGCGTCGGGTCGCGTCCTTTCGGGCGTCGCGCCTCGCACGTGCTCGCGCGCATCAGGTCGCGCGCCGTAGTGCCTCTCTTCATCTGCGCCGCCGCCTGTAGCCTCTACGCGGTCGGCTTCCTGAACGGCGCGCTGCTCGACGCGGGCGTCGCAGGCCGCCTCGCACGTTTCGTCGGCAGGATGTTCCCGCCCGACCTTTCGACAGAGTTCCTTGCCGGGCTGGCGAAGCCGCTCTTCCAGACCGTCGGAATCTCCGTGATGGGAACGCTCATCGGCATCACGCTCGGCGCGACGCTCGCGCTGCCCGCCACTTCGACGCTGATGTTCTCAAGGCGTGATGCAGCCGGACGCCGTTCGGCGACGGGGCAGGCCGCGCGCTGGCTCGCTTACCACGCGGCGCGGGCGATCTTCACGCTGCTGCGCGCCATCCCGGAACTCGTGTGGGTGCTCATCTGCATTCTGGCCGTGGGACTCGGACCCTTCGCCGGGACGCTCGCCATCGGGCTGCATACAGGGGGCGTGCTCGGCAAGCTCTACGCAGAGACGCTCGAAGAGGTGCCTGCAAAACCAGTGGAGGCGTTACGCGCAGGGGGCGCACGCCCGCTCCAGATTTTTCTCTGGGCGATGTGGCCGCAGGCGCGCGCGCTGCTCTTGAGTTATACGGTCTTGCGTTGGGAGATGAATCTGCGCGTCTCGACCGTGCTCGGGCTGGTCGGCGGCGGCGGGCTTGGTCAGGCCATCTATCACAACGTCCAGTTAGGTTTCTACACGCGCCTGAGCACGCTCATCGCGCTCGTCTGCGCGCTCGTCTGCGCCACCGACTGGATCAGCGACCGGCTGCGTTTACGCACGCTGGCGCACGGCGGCGCGGCGCTTGAACTCACCCCTGCCGGACGACCGGCGTTGAGAGAAATAGAGGCGAGGACGTGCGAGCCGCTGCGCGACGGCGATCCTCTGTCTTTACAGGCGGGCGGCCAGCCGCGCCCCGTTTTCAGTGAATCAAACGCAGGAGGAGCAAAGAATGAAACACGGAGCCAGAAATAAGATCGTGGGGACGGTTACGTCCGTCAAGAAGGGCGATATCATGTCGCTCGTCAAACTCAACATCGCCGCCCCGGCGGAGATGTCTTCGGTCATCACGACGGAGTCGGCTGAAGAGCTTGAACTGAAAGAGGGCGATCAAGTCGAACTGATCATCAAGGCGGTTCACGTTCTGCCCGTCAAACTGGAGTAGAAGAAGGGCTGCTCAAGATTAGATATATGCGCAGGGCATCCCGCTCATCTTCCAGCTTTTCGAGGTGAGAAGTCGAGCTACGAATCAGCCACCTCGCTCACACGTCGCGTCGTGAGCACACAAATGAAGACGGGCAGCCGTCAAAGCTGCCCGTCTCTTTTTTGGCCGTTCGCTGCTTTTCATGGCCGGGATCGATGACGCTGCGTGTTCGAGGCGGCGTTAATTTGTAATGCGGCTCTTCGGATTATTTAATCTTCGGAGCCGTAGTCTCCTGCCCGTTTAGATGAAAGATAAGTCCGGTGACAGTTCCTTGCGCGTCTTTGAGGAACGTAAATTGTGCGTTACCCGCTTTGAGAAAAAACTCTGTTTCCGAAGTGGCGAACATTTCAACCTTCTGCGGTGCGTTCGGTTGCATCAACAACTTTCCGTTGTCCAGACTCATCGTGATAATAAAGTTCGGACGCAGTTGATATTGCCCGGCATACTTCTCAAGCACTGCGCTGGCGACCGCGATGACTTTGCGCTCCTGCGGAATTTTATATGGCGCGCCGAAAGCGATGGCCGATAAGTCTTTGGCTACTCTCTCCGAAGGTGCGCCCCGGTTATTGCTCAAGACGATCACCGTGACGCGCTCCGCAGGGTAGCGCATGATGTAAGTGGCAAAGCCGTTGATGTGCCCGCTATGACTGATCGCCTGACGGTCGGACTGCTTTTCGAGCCACCATGCATAGGCGTAATTTTTGGTGGGCGAGAGGTCTTTGAAGGGCGTGAACATTTCGTCGAGCGACTTGCGCGAAACGAGTCTCTCCGTGTAGAGAGCCTTGTCCCAGAGCAATAGGTCTTCGGTTGTCGAAACAATGAACCCCGCCGCGTATCCGTTCGACATATCGATATAGGAGGCGTTGTGGATTCTCTCGCCTTGCCCTTCGTACCCGGCGGCGCGATTTTTGATGATGCGTACAGGGTTGTCGAAGCCTGTATTCTTCATTCCCAAAGGCGTGAAGATGTTCTCCTGCACAAAGTCTTCGTAAGATTTGCCCGCAGCGCGTTCGACGACGACACCGAGCAGGTAATAACCTGTGTTGCTGTAATTGAACTTTTCGCCCGCCACGAAATCCAACGGCCTATCTTTCACCCGCCCGATAAAACTTTCATGCGTCGCAGGCAACACAGCCGTCCTGGCAAAGTCAGGGAAACTCGTGTAGTTCGGAATGCCGGAGGTATGCGTTAAAAGCTGGCGTATCGTGATGGGTTGCCACGTCGCCGGGCAAGCATCCAGATATTTGCAGATCGAATCGCCCGTGCTCAGTTTGCCGCGCTCTTGCAGCATCATGATCGCCAGCGCAGTGAACTGCTTGGTCAGCGAAGCCAGACGAAAAACGGTCTGCGGCGTGTTCGGCACGTTCAGTTCGATGTTCGCCAGCCCGTAGCCTTTGCTGGCGACGGTCGAGCCGTCACGCGCGACGAGAATCGAGCCGCTAAAACCTTCGGCCTTCGCGGCGGCGTTCATATACTCGTCAACTTTAACGGCGAGCTGCTGCGCGGTCAGCGTGGAGGACGCGGGCGACGCGTTTGGAGTTTGCGCGGAGATTGAAGGGACGAAGGAGTTTTGCAGTACGACGAGCAGAAGGCAGCATCCGAGTGCCTGTTTGATTAAATTCATCAGAAAGCTCCGGTTGATTAATTCGTAAATTTGCTGGTTATGAACAAAGAGGGATTGTCGAGTAATCAGGGTTGGAACGCTTTACGTTCGGGAATAAATTTATGTGAACGGCGACAAAGCCGCTCCGGTGTGGGAATTTACCTGCGTGCGGCACTCGCGCACGTGCGCCCTGCGCCGCCTTGAGAATGACCACGGAAGAGTATGCCGTGCTTCATTTCTATCCCACCTGATACGCATTACTGGTCTGCGATCAAGCACTGCCCCGACAATATACTAAACGCGCAAAAGCGAGTTGTATTACACGTCTTTTAGTAAAAACGCGATTTTTACGGAATGGCAGTTCAACCTGTCGCGGGGAACCTCTCAGCTATGCGCCTCACCTATCTCGCACGGTTCGCCTTAATATCGAATAGAGACAACTCTGTTCTACGGCTTGTAGACGCCGTTGCCTAAAGGCCGGGTCAAAGGGTTAAGCGGAAATGATGACCGGGGCAGGAGCAGTTCAACGCCGCGACTTCGAAGGTCGCGGCGTTGAACTGCGGTCGTAGAACTTAAACGCTGGCAAGTAATTTTTGCGAGCCAACCGCCAGCGCGTGCCTCTACTGACGCTAACGCCCGCGCGGGACGGTGACCGTTACGGCGCGGTTCGACGTGTTGCCAGCGGCGTCTGCGCAAGTGATGTTGACGGTGTAGACGCGCCCCGTGCCCGCGCCAGATCGCTCAGCCCTGAGCCTTACACGGTGAGCGTCCAAGACCTCCCAGTCGGGCGCGGTGTCGCCGTCGCTCGTGCCGCTGACCGCCTCGTTGCTCTCGACGCCGAGTGTGCAGGCCGCGTTGCCGAAGTTGTCCGAGGCATTGTAGCTAACAGTCACGTCCCGCATCTTATGATTAGGTGACGACAGGACTGCGGGGTTTGCGGACGCGCCGCCGATGACAGGCGGCGTGAGGTCTAGCTTCACTACCTGCGTGGCGACGCTGCTGACGTTTCCGGCGTTGTCTATGGCGCGCACGCTGATCGTATTGACGCCTTCGGCATTGATCTGCACGCTGGCCGCGTCGCCTTCGACAACCGTGACGCCGCCGTCGTTAATCCAGAAGCGCAACTCCTTAACGCCGCTGCCGCCGTCGGTCGCCGTGAGATTGACTGTCACGGGAGTCGAGTTGTGCCAGCCGTTCGCACCGGCGGGCGGGTTGACGGCGATGGCGGCGACGGGCGCGTTTGTGTCTACGGGTGCGATTGAAGCATCGAAGAGCACCGCGCCGCTGCGTGCGTCGAGCGTGAGGTTCACGCTGCCACCGCCCACGGCGTAGGTCGCGCCGCTCAAGGCGTCGCGAAGCTGCGCGCCGTCTGCGAAATAGGCTGCGACGGGGAGGCTGGCCGTGTTGCCGCCCGCGCCGTTGTTGAGCGCGACGATGGCTGTCTCGCCGCCGCCCACGCGTGCGAAGGCGTAGGTGTTGTCGTCGGTCGCCGAGGGGCTGGTGTCACCCGTGAGCAGCGTCTCGAAGGAGCCGTTGCGGAGCGCAGGGTGCTGCTTACGCATGTGCGCGAGCGTCGTGTAATAGTTAACGACCGTCTGATCTGCGGGGCCGTAGACGTTCGGGTCGCCCGCTTCGTCAGCCCAGGGGTAAGGCGCGCGATTGTAGGGGTCGTCCTCCGGACCATTGACGCCATTGGCGAGCGAAGGCGCGTTGAGCGCGGCCTCGTCGCCGTAGTAGACCATCGGCGCGCCGGGATACGTGAACTGGAAGAGCGCGGAGAGCTTGAGACGTTCTTTCGCCTGCGCCAGCCCGTTGTCGCCGCCTGCCGTCAGCACGTAGAGCGAGCGGTTGGTGTCGTGCGAGTCGATCAGGTTGAGCATGGCTGCGGTCGCGGCGGCGGGGTAGTCCTCGCGCACGGAGCGGAGCGCGCGGTCGAACTGGCTCGGACTCAGTGCGACGATGGTGTTCCCGCCGCTGTTGTCGTTGTCGCTCCAGTTAAACTGGCCGCGCGCGAAGCCGAGGACGTTCTTGCGGAAACGATAGTTCATCACGGAATCGAGTTGATCGCCTGCGAGCCACTGGCTGGCGTCCGGCCAGATTTCCCCTACGAGCGGCCCGTCGGATTTGTAGCCTTTGGCTAACGGACGATACTCCTTCCACCAGTCGTGCGAAATTTCATTCGCCACGTCGAAACGCCAGCCCGACGCCCCGCGCTCGTACCAGTACTGCGTGACGTTCGCGCCGGGCGCGCGGTAGAAGAAGTCGCGCACGCCCGCCGAGTCGTCACGGAAGACGGGCAGGCTGCCGAAGCCGAACCACGCTTCGTAATCACCGTAGGCGCAGGGGGCGTTCGAGTTGAAGAAGTTGAACCAGTTGCGGTAGGGCGAAGAGGTGTTCTCGCACCCGCCGTCGGTCTGTGCATAGCGTTGGTAGAGGTCGAAGTAGATGCTGTCCGAAGATGAGTGGTTGAAAACGCCGTCGAGGATGAGGCGCATGCCGCGCCGCTCCAACTCGGCCTTGAGCGAGGCCAGCGCGGCGTCGCCGCCGAGCGCGGGGTCAACTTCGAGGAAGTTGTCGGTGTCGTAGCGATGGTTGGAGACGGCTTTGAAAATGGGATTGAGGTAGAGCGTGTCGATGCCGACGCTCTGCAAGTAGTCGAGTTGCTGCTCGATGCCTTTCAGGTCGCCGCCATAGAACTGCGTGCCGTACTGGCCGTCGAACTCGCCGGGCTGGCGCGGGTCGCCGATGGCGGCGTTCCAGATTTCGCGCAAGAGCGGCTTCTGGTCGCCGTAGAAGGTGGGGCATCCGGCGGTCGAACCGGGGCGGCAGTAGTCGTTCGTCGGGTCGCCGTTGCGGAAGCGGTCGGGGAATATCTGGTAGACGTTGGCGTTGTGGAGCCAGGCGGGCGTCTGGAAGTTCGGGTCGTAGGCAGTGATTTGGAAGGCCGGGAACGGCTCGCCGTCGGAGGCCGCGCCCGCGCCGCCCTGATTGAGGTTGTCGTGATCGTCGCTGTAGGAGTCGCTGTAGAAATCCTCGTCCGCTCCGTCCGTGACGCGGAACTTGTAATAGAGAATCGCGGGCGACGCGGGCGTGGGAAGTGCGCGCGTCCAGATGTCGTATTCGGTGCCGCCTTCGGTGCGGTTCTCAAGGAAGGACATCGGATGATCGACGGGGCCGGTGGTCGCGCCGGTCGCCGGGTCGAAGGTGTAGACGCGTACGGAAACGCCTTCGACATCGAAGTGCGCGGTGCGGAAACGCAGCGTCACATCGGTTCCGGCGGGCACCGCGCCGAAGGGGCTGCGGTAGTAACTGTCGAACGTGTCATGGCGCAGCCCGTCCCACTCGACGTTGCCGGAAGGGGGCGGCGTGTTGGCCGTCTCAATCGACAGGACGTGCGTTGCGGCGTTGTAGCTGAAAGTGACCTGTGCGTTGTTAGACGGCACGTTGAAAGAGATGTTCGCGCCGTTCTGCTCCCCGCCCGCGCCGTAGTTTTCGTCCCAACTTTCGTTGAGGGCTACCTTGCTCTCGTAATTTCCGGCGGGCAGCGCGGTGGTTTGAAAGGTGTAGGTGCCGTCGCCGTCGGGGTCTTGCAGCCATGAGCGGAGACAGGACGGGTCCCAGTCGCCGGAGCAACCGAGTTCCGACTGGAAACTGCCGGGCGCGACGGCGATGACGGAATTGCGGTTGCTCGTAATCCAGTGCGATTTATGGTCGTAATAAAATTTGACGTTCTGGCCGGAGCCGAGCGAGAGCGGGATGTTCGCGCCGTTCTGCTGCGCGCCCGCGCCGTAGTTCTCGCCCCAGTTGTCGTTGAGCGGAGCCTTGTACTCCCAGTTACCGGCGGGCACGGGAAACGTGCCCTGCCACACGTCGTCGCCCGCGTCGTAGTTCAAATGCGTCGCGCCGCATTCGGGTTGCCAGTCGCCGGGGCAGCCGAGTTCGCTCTGGAGGCTTCCGGCGACGGTGACGCTCGTGGGGTTGGGTGTGTGCGACGCGTTGGTCGTGGGAAGACTGTAGGAGAGCAGCAGCGCGCAAGCTGCCAGAACGAGAACCGCCAGCGACGCACGCGGGCGTAGAGATTTGGGGAACGACATGACGAACTCCTTGGGGGAGACCCAGACCGCCCGACAAGCGACCGGAATCCCGGGCTGAGATACTTTTTGTAAATGGCTTGGCGAGGCTGTGAAGAAGATCGCGGGAAAACGCAGACTTTGGCAGCCAGCCGGACTTTGTTCGACTCCGCAACGTACTTTAATCGGCGCGGGAAATCAAGGTTTGAGCCGTGGAATCTGCAAAAATATCCGTGCCGCCCCACACCAGATATTTTTATCACTGGCGCGAGACGACGAGCGGAGCCGCTTCACTCTCGCGCCGGTAAAAGACGCGTGGCCGCTGGCTCACGCGCTGCTGCGGCTTCTTCCGTACGCTCAGGCCGCGCACTTCATCCGCGAAGGAGAGGTCGCCCCCGCGCTCGATGGAACGCTCGATCTCGTCCAGTTGCATCTCCGGCACGCGCCGCGTCGTAAAGTCCAGCCACTCGCGCAGGAGGATGCGCCCGTCTTTAGGCGCGGCGTCCGCAGCCTTCTGCGTCAAGCCTTCCTCGATCAACACGTAGGTCAGCAAGCCGTGCCCCAGTTTGGAGACTTCCTGCGCCGCCTGAAAACTCTGCGCCGCCGTGAGCACGTACATCCCCTTCTCATAGGCCAACTGCGCCAAGCCCTTCGCATTCATAGGGCCACGCCGCCCTTCCTCCGCCTCCAACGCCTGCCCGGAATTGCAGGCGTCTATCACGAGCAGAAAGGAGCCTGCGTCAACTCCCTCGAAGGCCGTCTCCAACTCGCGGTCGGAGACGCTGCGCGACAGCATCAATTGCAGCCCGGCGTCGTCGAGTTGGTTGCGCCCGCCCGCGTAACCCAGATCATGCGGCAACAGGTAGAACTGATTTTGATAGGCCATGCCATGCCCCGCGAAGTAGACGACGACGGCATCTTCCGGCTGCACCTGCCTGGCGAGTCCTGCGAGCGCGCGCATGATGTTCGCCTTCGTCGCGTTGCGATCAAGGAGGCCGACGGGTTTGACGCCCGCGTACCGACCGAGTTGCGACTGCTGCCTGATGAAGGCCGAGGCGAAACTGCGCGCGTCCGCGACCGCATATTTGAGATTGAAGTTTGCGTTCTCGTATTCGTTGAGGCCGATGGCGAGCATGTAGATGACGCCTTTGCGTCTGAGCGAATCGGCTCCGTTGAGGTTGAGTCGCGCGTCGGGACTTTTGACG